>JAHIYV010000096.1 GCA_018814635.1 Patescibacteria group bacterium
ATTTATTATATTATACTTATTATACTAAAAATATGGCACATAAGAAAGCAGGCGGAACAGCAAAAAATTTAAGTGATTCAGGGCCACAATATCTTGGTGTAAAATTATACGAAGGAGAAACTGCGAAAGCAGGTTCTGTAATTGTGCGTCAGCGAGGCACAAAAATCTTACCGGGAAAAAATGTAGGACTTGGAAAAGATCACACCTTGTTTGCTCTCAAAGAAGGAAAAATTGTTTTTGGACACAAACGCAAAATAAGTTTTAACGGAAAAACAGTCGTTAAAAAGACCGTGAGTGTAAATTAGGAATCCAAGAGCTTTTCTTGGACAAATAACTCTTGGACAATTTTAGATTAGAAAGTACTCGCCATAAGTAAATGCTTTCTTTTTATTATACTATTTTCTAAAAACTACTTTAGCGTTTGGATTTTGTTACCAAAATAGTATTTTGTCATCCCGTGCTTCGGGTCCAGAAATCGTGGTTATGCTCCTAGATTCCATTTTTCAACGGAATGACAAATACGACAAAGAAAAAAATAAGTTAGTTTTTATAAAATGGTATGATGTCTAATAGATATTTATTTTTCTCCTTCTATAATTATCTTAAGGGATATTTTTTTCTTTCCCACGAGAATTTCTACAGTATGCTCCCCTATTGTCTTTAAGGGCTCTATGAGTGTTATATAACTTGGATCTATGTCTAGGTTTAAATTTGTCTTAATATGGGAAACTAAGCTATCTTGGTGTATTCCCGCAAACAAAACACCTTTATCATTAGCTTTTTCTTTTATTGTTATAGTTGTATCTTTTAATTTTTCTAATTTTTCAATGAGTTCAGTTTCTACAATTTTGGTTTTTTCTTCGTTTAAAGAGCACGCGAGTGTAATACGCGCTTCGGCCTCTTTTGTTGCTATTTCAGCTAATTTGTTGGGGATTAGATAATTTTGAGCATAGCCATTAGCAATACTCTTAATTTCAAACTTTTTACCAACCTTCGGAACATCTTTGAGTAATATTACTTTCATAAATTTAAGTGGTTATAACACCAATAATTATACAGGTAGTGTACCCCAAACTTAACATGAAAGCAATCTTGAAGCGCCTTCAGTTTAAAAAATGAGATTATCCATTACTCCACCACAGAAGGAGAGCTGGTTGCGCTAAAAAGAGTACTGGTGGCGGTGGCTTGCATTGCTTCTTGTAAAGATATTTTGCCTAGTAATATATCAACAGCTTTTTCTTTTTGGATATCATTGTCTGCTATTATTTCTTCAATGGTCATAGGAACTAATACATCAGGATCTAATCCTTCTTCAGATATAGATATTCCGTTTGGTGTCAACCATCTTGCGATTGTGAGTTTGAGCGAAGATTCCTCATCTAAATTGATAAGCTCTTGAACAGACCCCTTCCCAAAACTTTTAACTCCAACAAGTGTGGCGATATTATATTCAGATAAAGCTCCCGCTAAAATCTCTGAAGCAGATGCTGATCCTTGATTAATCAAAATCATCATCTCAAATTCTGTATTATCCAACATATGATACCCTAGTGTCCTATGCTCGTCTTCTTTTCTGTTTAGTCCATAACTTTCACGAACAACTATTTTACCTTCGGGCAAAAAATAACTTGCAATATCTACAGCTGCTTGCATATATCCTCCGGGGTTATTGCGTAAGTCAAGGATGAGTTTATTTGAGCCAGATACTTTAAATTCTTCAATCGCTTGTTGAAATAATCTTGGTGAGGTTTCTGAAAAACTGTAAAGCTCAATTACAAAAATTCCGTCATCACGCAAAACAATATCAATAATAGGCATTTCAATTACATCGCGTGTAATATTTTTTTCAAGTGGCTCTGTTGCCCCATCGCGGATTACTGTTAATTTAACTATCGTCCCCTTTTCTCCCCTAATCAGACTAACGGCTTCTGTGAGAGATAAGTCAAAAGTAGATATTTCGTCTATTTGTATTATTTTGTCGCCCGATTGCATTCCTGCTGCTTCTGCTGGTGTACCTTTCAAGGGCGCGATCACTGTTAGTAGCTTATCACGCATTCCAATTTCCATACCAACTCCTTCAAAATTACCGCTTACATCTTCTTTGAACATTTTTGCTTCCACGGGTGGAAAAAACACAGAATATGGATCATCAAGAGAACCTACCATACCTTTTATTGCGCCCCATATTTTTTCTTCATCAGAAGGCATTTTTGAAGTTACATATTTTTCGTTCACAGAATTCCATGCAGACCAAAATAATGACAAGTCCACATTTTCTGGTGGAGTGCTGTCTAAGGTATCTGGCAAAAATAAAGCCAATGCATCTTTTGCAGATGCACTTAAAGTGGTCATATCATCTTTTCCAACAAAAAAACCAGTACCAAATGATATGATCAAAAAAAACAATGATACAACCAAAACAAATAAATTTTTTTTATTAAAAATCATAGTGTCGCTATTATCGCAAACTATTTGCTTGCGGTCAAATGGAGTAAAAGCTATAATAAAATAGTAACAAAAAAGTTATCAATTAATATGTTATCAACTTACAATTACAAAAACATTAAGTGGATTGATTTAGAGTCTCCAACAAAAGAGGAGATTCGTGATATTATGGAAGAATACCACATTCATCCACTTGTCGCGGAGGAATTACTTTCTCCGACTTTGCGTCCCAAAGTTGAATCGCATAGTAATTGTGTTTATCTTATTTTGCATTTTCCCGTGATTTATAATATGCATGGGAAAAGTGGGAGCCAAGAAATTGATTTTATTATAGGCAAAGACTTTCTTATTACCACGCACTATGAAGTTATAGATCCCCTCCATGAATTTTCAAAAGTATTTGAAACAAATTCACTTTTGGATAAAAGTGATATTGAAATACATGCTGGTTATCTTTTCTTTTATGTTGCCAAAGAATTATATCGTTCTTTGTCCCGCGAACTTGATAGTATAAATAGAGAGCTTGAAGATATTGAAGAAAAAATTTTTGCAGGAGGAGAAGACAAGATGGTTAAAGTTTTATCGCGAGTTACCAGAGATCTTTTGAATGTAAGACAAGCAATTTATCCTCATAAAGACACACTGAATTCTTTTGAAGTAACTGGAACAACTTTTTTTGGCAATGATTTTAAATATCACCTACGAAGTATTGTTGGAGAATATTATAAAATATCTAATGTATTAGAAGGACACAAAGAAACTGTTCAAGAGTTAAGAATTACCAATGACTCTCTTCTAACCACAAAAACCAATAATATTATAAAAATTTTGACAATTATGGCTTTTACTACTTTCCCATTGTCACTTATCGCCAGTATTTTTGGTATGAATACTCAACATATGCCCCTTATAGGGGAACAGAATGATTTTTGGATTATTATTATATTTATGCTCGGAGCCACAGCAATGATGTTTATTTATTTTAAGTATAAAAAATGGATATAAAAAAGGCTTGTAATACTTTAAACTTAAAAAATAATATGAAAATTAACACAGATAAAGAAAAAATTGATGCTTTACTTACGCGAGGTGTGGATGAAGTTATAGACAAAAAAGATTTAGAGCAAAAACTTTTAAGTGGCAAGCAGTTAAAAATAAAATTAGGTTCTGATCCTACAAGCCCCAATTTACATATTGGTCGTTCTATTCCCCTTTTGAAATTACGCGATTTTCAAGAGCTAGGACATAAAATTATTTTTATTATTGGAGATTTTACAGGCACCATAGGAGACACTTCAGACAAAGATAGCGAGCGACCAATGTTAGACGAAAAAGTAATAAATGAAAATCTCAAAACTTATATCAAACAAGCTGGAAAAATTATTGATATTGAAAAAAGCGAAATACGACATAATAGTGAGTGGTTAGACAAGTTAAAGTATAAAGAAATTTCTTATCAAGCTAATCAATTTTCATTAAATGAATTTATTTCTCGTGAAAATATCAAAAAAAGACTTGATGCGGGTAAACGAGTTTCATTGCGCGAATTACTTTACCCATTGATGCAAGGTTATGATTCTGTAGCAATAGAAGCAGATGTGGAGGTAGGTGGAACAGATCAAAGATTCAATATACTCTCTGGGCGTGCTCTGCAGCGCCACTATAAACAAGAGCCACAAAATATCATCACTAATCCGCTAATAGAAGGACTTGATGGTCGAAAAATGAGCTCTAGCTGGGGTAATACTGTTAATTTACTAGATACCCCAAACAATATGTACGGTAAAACAATGTCCCTAAACGATGATTTTATTATCAAATATTTTGTACTTTTAACGCGTGTCTCCCCTGCTTTAATTGAAACATATGAACAGGAAATAAAGAGTGGCGCAAACCCTCGTGACTATAAAATGAAATTAGCATATGAACTTGTGCAATTCTATCATTCACAAAAAGACGCCAAACAAGCTCAAAATTTTTTCATTCAAACTTTCAGTAGAAAAGAAATTCCAACCGATATTCCAGAAATTCAACCAACCACTTATAATGTAATGACTGCCCTGCTTGAAAGCAAGTGTGTAAAAAGTAAAACAGAAGCCAGACGAGTAATTGAACAAAAAGGAGTTAAGTTAAACAGCAAACTTATTGAATCATCAGAGCAAAAAATTAAAAGTGGCGACATAATCCAAAAAGGAAAAAGAACCTTCATAAAAATACAGTAAGCCTGGATTTATCTGATGCGTGTATAGGTTCACAATGTTAGATTTATACCTTGCTCTGTTTTATGAACACAAATTATTTTTCAATTTTACTGTATCCTGTTGCAGTAAAACGAGTCTTAAATCCTATTTTTTTATAAAACTCATTTGGATAAGTTCCTTCTTCTGTTGCAAGACAGTGCTTTGTGTTGCCATTCTTTTTTGATTGTTTAACACAACATAATGTTGCAAGCTTGCCATACCCTTCTCCTCTTATTTCCTTTAATGAGCCGACATTTGAAATATAACCGATTTCGTTGTAATTTGTGAGTGTAGAAACCGCAACAGGCTTATTGTTTTTATGCGCGACAAAATATTCAAGCTTGTTTGTTTTATTGTGTTTATGCCAAACATTTTCTGTTACTTTTAAATAATCACCCAATTCACCATAGGAATTTTGTGGATCATTATTTTGAAAAGAATCGTCAAATATTTTTAAATATATTTTTAAATCATTCTCGTTTTTAACTTTTTTTATTTCATTAAAACAACTGCTGTCTATTTTTTTGTCTTGCCAAAACATCCACGAATCTTCATACTCTTTTTCATATCCTTTGCTCAACAAATAATCTACCATTGGTTTTAAATCTTTTCTGTTTTCAAAATAAAAAGTAGATTTCCTTTTTAATGATTTGAATAATTGTTCGATTTCAAAAAGTTCATTATCTAAAATCAATTTATTAATCAAAGCCCAGTTCCAAAAAGTAGTCTTATCAATATCACAATAAGAAATAGTAGCAAAATCAAGTTCAGTAAGTCGCTGTTACAAAATAACTTGTTCAATTTTCGCTCAAATTTGTGTTAGATTTTTCTGATAAAAACTTGAAAAAGGTCGTTCCTCGAGGAGGAGTGGAGCGAAGCGGAATGACGGAAGAGGTGCGACCTTGTACCGTAAGTTTTTTCAGAAAAATATGACGCAAATTTGAGATGAAAATGGTCATGTTATTTTGTAACAGTGACTAACGTTGTTAAACATTATTCCTGCTTGAAGCTGTTGATATTTTTGCAAAAATTTAAAATTGGACATATTTAAAATTTAAAATTAATTTTTAGATTTCTAGTGACCCCACGGGGAATTGAACCCCGGTTTCATCCGTGAGAGGGATGTGTCCTAGCCGCTAGACGATGGGGCCTTGAAACATAATTATTGTAACATAACTTACTATAAGATAAAAAAGATTCAAACAAAATCCAGATTTAATCTTGAAATATATACTACCGTGTCCTGCCCCTCCATCAAAAGTCAAATTTTTTGCCTGAATGAAATTTTTAAACAGGCTCTATGACACATACTCCCCTATTACGCTTGTTGTTGTGGTCGCTGTGTCACTTACAGGAATTCCTTTAATTTGGTCAATTATATTTACTACAAAATTAAATACGGTAGCAACAATATTTTTCAATATAGCAACTGTACCTTGAAATAAATCAGATTCAATAATTCTCGCAACATCAATATTAAAATAAGTAATAATTATTACCAAAACAACAAAAATTCCTATAAATTTGAAAAACCCTTTTTGATTAATCGCTTCTTTTTTTATTTTTTTTTTTCATATTGCTTTTTACTTTTAACAAAAATTTAAATGCCAAGTTACCAGCGATAGCGTGTAATGGCCTGGAAAGAAATAACCTACCGAATTTCATCCTATCTTTATGCCATATTTACTTTACTATTATCTACAACAAATTAAAGTGCTTTTGCAAATGCAATTCATTGTCAATACTTTCTGCAACCAAAAACCGCAAATAACGACGAATACCATAAAACTCTATTAAATAATCAATTTCATCTTGGCAGTTAAAAGGATGAATAAAAACACTTTTTTGGAATTCAAAAAACCCCATTTTTTTCAAATGAAACCGTAGAGCATCGCGTATCTTTTTTCTTGATTCGGGAATATCAAATATAACTACACGCCATTTATTATCCCATTTTTTCATCTTGGGAACAATTATTTTGTCTAAATTGTACTTTAATACTTTTTGTTTCCCTTTTTCTGTTAAAACTAAAGTTGTTACTCCATTTTTATCTTCTTTAACATCAATAATTTTAGATTTATAAAGATTTTTTATTGCTCTGTGTAATGCCCTTTTGTCAATATCCCCCCATTCTTTTCCAATAGCTTTAAGAATTTTGAAGTAATTGTTGGGGTTTCTAGAAAGACCCAAAAGTAACCCACCACCCAAAAGTAAGATAACTTTTTTAGACACAGTGCTCATTTCCTTTTTTTTTATTCATATAATATGTATTATAATCCAACAAAAACTCAAATGCACGTTTTTTTGCTATCGCGTAAAAATAGGTATTTGATTACAAATTACAATGAGAGAAATTATACTCTCGTTAGCCTAATATTAACAACAAACTGGTTGCGGAGGCAGGAGTTGAACCTGCTTCTGGAGGTTATGAGCCTCCCGAGATGCCGTTTCTCTACTCCGCTATAACACAATGTACGACACTAATACAATACTTTTACTTTAAATAGTATAAGCCAAAATACAAAAAATAACAATGCCTTGTCTTGCCCATATAGGCTACGGTCACAGGGAAAGTGTTAAAAATAAAGTAACTACTCAGGTACCCTTCAAAAATAGTAAACAACCTTTATTTCTGCGAACCCTCTTTTTGTAAAAAATAATAGTTCAACGCAGGAATAACGATATTTTGAGTTTTTGTGTGGAGTAGCTGTAGTTACAAAATAAAAAACTAATTTTTAATGAAAAAGAACTCCCTGCGCTCTTGGCATAGTAATCAAATTAATCAAGAGCATAACATCACATGGATATTAAACCTGTCCCGTAATTAGTTTCTACTACAATTTCCATATTTTGGTATAATTTTTTTTAAATTTACTTACCTATACTTAAGCATAGATAAGAAAATTTATAAAAAATTCTACTTAAAATCTGAAAATTTCGCTACGAAACTAATTACGGGATAGGTCTATTTTTAACAGTTAGCCATTTCTCAACCATTAGTAAGGTTTTTTGTTCACTGGGAATATCACTCCAAATTTCTTCTGTGATAAAAGGCATAAAAGGGCACGGCTGGCGTGTTCTAAATCAGCGACATCATAAATGGCACATTGTTCGCGCATTTCTCAATTGTTTCTTGTATTTTGTGTAAATTATTATTCCTAAAAATACTGATAACAAGATTTCTGATAATGGAATAATTACATGG
>JAHIYV010000097.1 GCA_018814635.1 Patescibacteria group bacterium
CTATGAAACATTTTCCAAAATAGAAGCTAAAAATATCCTTAAAAGAATTAAATTCCATTATACGCCTAAACACGCTTCCTGGCTGAATATGGCAGAAATAGAAATTAATGTTTTATCCAGTCAATGTCTTAACCAAAAGATTTTGGAACTAAAAGAAATGCGCAAACATATAGCGGCTTGGTCAAAACATAGAAATAAAATAAAAGCCGGAATAAACTGGAAATTTACCAAAGAACAGGCGGAAATAAAATTTAAACTTAACCATAAAACACAAAAATTAAATGAATGAGATAGTAGTCTAGAAAATCCATGTCAGATAAAAAAAAATAACAGTAGTAATTCTTCAAATAGAGAAATAGTATTAAGGTTTGAAGATGTGTCTTTTGAATTTGGATACAATAAACCCATTTTACATAAGGGAAGATAAAACCATACGACAATTTCAGATTCCAAATCAAAAAGATTTAACCGGTGAAATTATAAATATTTCTGAATTTTTTATAGCGAGAAAGACAAATATTTCTTTGAAAAAAACCAACATTTATTACTTACTGGTCCAAATGGTATAGGAAAAAGCACGCTACTTGAGTCTATTGCTTTGGGCACCACTGAAGGTAGTAAAATAGCACAAGGAACAAAGGTTGGATATTATAGGCAAGATTTTTCAACATTAAATTTTGAAGATACTATTTTTGATTCTCTGATGGCCGTGATGGAAAAACATATTGAACAAGAAATGAGAGCTACCGCAGCCAAGTTTTTAATAACAGGAGAGATGATACACACAAAAATTGGTAGTTTATCGGAAGGGCAAAAAGGGCTTGTTGCGTTAGCGCGACTTGTACTTCAAAAACCAGGACTTTTAATACTTGATGAACCGACAAATCACTGGTTAGTTTTTTTGTGTTTTAGCGTGAAATGAGTATAATGTGTTTACTAGATTGTACATAGTCATGACCGACGGCTGCACTCATATATTAGACATTTATTTGGAGCTCGCCCCCGTCGGTCGTGATTGTGTGTCATCTTTTCAATCTTATTGTACAAAATGAAATGAAAATATATAAAAATTTTTCATTGAAAAAATATAACTCTTTTGGAGTAGAAGTAAAAACACTTTGGTTTATTGAATGTAAAAGTATTTGTGATATTGATGCTATTTTAAAAGACGAGCGTTTTAAAAATATCCCTGTTTTTATTTTGGGAAACGGAAACAACATATTATTTACGAAAGATTTTAATGGATTAATAATTAAAATAAAAATTAAAGAAAAAAAGATTTTTAAAGAAAATAAAAAATATGTTTGGCTAGAAGTTGGAGCGGGGGAAGATTGGATGAAATCATTAAAATATATCATAGATAACAATTGGGGTGGCGCTGAGAACCTTGCTCATATTCCAAGCTCTTTAGGAGGAGCAGTGGTTCAAAATATGTCTGCTTATGGACACAATTTTCGAGACATTGTTGATGTGGTTGAAACAATAGAAATAAAAAGTTTTTGTAAAAAAAAGTTTAGCAACAAAGAATGTAAATTTAGATACCACGGCAGTATTTTTAATAAGGAAGAGAAAAATAAATATATAATTACCAAGGTAATTTTAAAATTAAATAAAAAACCAAAATTGTCACTAAATTATTCGTCTAGACATTCTAATAAAGATGCATTATTAAAAGAGTTAAAAACAGTATCTGGTAAACCTTATACAATAAAAGATATCTATAGAGCTGTAACTAATATTAGAAAGCGTAAATTACCTAATTTTAATACACAAGGAACAGTTGGAAGTGTTTTTTTGAATCCTATTATTTCCCAAAAACAACTTAATGATTTAAAGAAAAAAATACCTGATCTACAAATTTATCCAGCGAATGATACACTGTATGTGTCAAAAAATAAGGAAAGTGAGTTAATAGAAAAATCAAATCAAGTTAAAGTTGCCGGAGCTTGGTTGTTGGATGAAATTGGGTGGGCCGGCAAAAAAATAGGGCATTGTTATACCCCCTCTAATCAGGCCTATTTTTTATGCACTGATAAAAAAGCTTCTGGCCAAGAAATTTTAAAAGTAATAAAAAAAATGCAAAGAGATTTTAAAAAAGTATATGGATTTGAATTAGAACATGAGGTAGTGATTATGTAATTTTGATTTTTAAAAAGTTACGCACAGTTTTTTGCAGAAAAAAGATTGCATTTTTTTTTATTTGTAAGATAATTAAAGTAATCAAAGTTATTTTTGTTTTTTAATTATGAAAAAAATATCACTTTGAAATTTTAAGTAAAGGTCGATTATTATTTTTTTATTTTATTTTAATTTAAA
>JAHIYV010000098.1 GCA_018814635.1 Patescibacteria group bacterium
GAAATTTCCAGATTTTGAGTAGAATTTTTTATAAATTTTTTAAGTTCACCCTGTTAAATAGTCGCGAAGCGAATTTAACAGGGCAAGTGCCTAGTATAGGTGTAAAAATTTAGAAAAAATTATGCCAAAATATGGGAATTGTAGTAGAAACTAATTAAGGGGCAGGTCTAATAACAAAGAAAAAACAAATTAGTTTTTAGGAAATGGCATAACTTTATAGAGAAGTCACCCCTACAAATTATTTTAATAAAAAATCGTAACGGATCTTTATTTCAAGGTCGACACAAAGCGATACACATAAATTCTAACGAATATTATACTTAAGGACTCATACACAAATAACTTCAGCAAGTTCGCTCAGATTCGTGTCAGGTTTTTCTGAAAAAACTTGTAAAAGGTCGTTCCTCAATTTTTTCAGAAAAATATGACATTCACCCTGTTAAATCTTGCAAAGAGCGTTCATAATTAATTTGGTATATTTGTAAAAACAAGATGAACAGGTATTATAGATGATTATGAGTAATGTTCAATTTTTAATTAAAGGACTTGCTGGGAGCAGAACACTCAAGGGAGTTATTCCTGTTGGTGGAGCTAAAAATGCTGCACTCAAAGCGCTTGTATCAAGTTTGCTTTTTCGTGATGAAATTATATTAAACAATGTTCCTGACATAGAAGACATCAAACGAATAATTGATTTATTAAAAGAAATTGGAGTTCGTGTTAAAAAAAACACAAAAGATAATTACTCTCTTTTTTGTGAATCAACAATAAAATCTAATATACCCGAAGAAATTTCTAAAAAAATCCGCTCGTCAATTGTGGTTACAGGACCTCTTCTTGCGCGTGTTGGTAAAGTTTCATTTCCTCATCCCGGTGGGTGTATTATAGGCGCGCGACCCATTAATTTTTTTCTGGAAGGGTTTGAGAAGATGGGAGCGAAAGTTCAAATCACTGAAGATAAGTATATTATCAAAGCACCACAAGGTAGACTTGTTGGCGCGTCGCTTTTTCTTCCAAACGCAAGTGTTACCGCAACAGAAACTTTTATGATGACTGCTGTGTTAGCGCGCGGAAAAACTGTAATCAAAAATGCCGCGCTTGAACCTGAAGTTGAACGGCTCGCTAATTTTTTGAATCAGTGTGGAGCACGTATATCTGGCGCGGGTACTCCAACAATTACAATTATAGGTTCCAACGGAAAACTTTTATCAGCTAAAAAAATTCAATATACAACAATTGCTGATCGTATTGAAGCGGGGAGTTTCCTTATTTTAGCGGCTCTTGCCGCAGAAGATGTAACAATCACTAAATGTAATCCAAAACATATGGATGCAGTAATTGAAGCACTTAAGAGCGCAGGTGTTGATATGGAAATTGGTAAAAAATCAATTCGCGTGCGAGCAAGTTCTTCATCAAACAAAACATCAATACATGGTGTAAATATAAAAACACATGAATACCCCGGTTTTCCAACAGATCTTCAAGCTCCAATGGCGGTTTTTCTAACACAAGCAAAAGGGGAGAGTTTGGTATTTGAAACTATTTTTGAAGGCAGGTTGGCATACACTGAAGCGCTAAACAGTATGGGAGCGAATATTACACCAATGGATCCTCACAGAATACTAATTAAAGGCGTTACACCTCTTCGCGGCAAGGAACTTGAAAGTCCTGATTTACGAGCAGGACTTGCGTTCATTGTAGCAGCTGTGATCGCGACAGGAGATTCAGTTGTGCATAACGCCTATAATATTGATAGAGGATATGAACATATTGAAAAACGATTACAAAAAATTGGGGTTGATATTATGCGAATAAATACTAAACGCGATTATGACTAATAACGAACAAGTAAAGCGAATAGTTAAAAAAATACCCAAGCACGCTAAAAACACCACACCAGATAAAATCACAACAAAGCCAAGAAAAATTACGCCAGATAAAATAAAAGTAAAACCAAAAAAAGTCATACTGAATAAGGTAAATGTAAAACCCAAAAAAGTTGCGCCAAAAAAAAATTTAATAAAAAAACCCGCACTGAGTTTAAAAATTAAAAAGACGATAAACAGTAAGATTCTGAAATATATTTGTTCAAGTGGCGTATTGGTTGTCCTGGTCACAGGTGTTGTGTTTGGTTATTTTAAGTATTTTTATACACCCACCGTACATCAATTACTTTTAGAGACATTTGCAGAAAAACCTGAAGTTTCCTCTATATTAAATTTGTCTAATTTTGATACAAATATTACTTTAATGGTTGATAATAACTTTGAAGATTTTATTGTTGGTGATGATATAACCCTTCGCTCTCAGGTGTCATATAATATAGCTCATGATTTTTCAAACACCAATAAACCCTTAGTTAATGGATTGATAAAATTGGATGTTGATATGGATATGAAAGACAAGGATATGGAGGTTAATTTTGGGGGAACTATGGATATAAAGGTGATTGATAAAATTGCTTATTTTCGCTTACACGATGTTGCTCCTTTTATATTTTTTGATGTAACACCATATAAAAACAAATGGTTTAAGTTTGATCTAGAAAATATAATACCTGGTGCTAGTTCTTCGTTTGCTGATGTTCTTGTTTCCGGTTTACAACAAAAAAAAGAGGACAAAGAAGCTCAAAAAGATTTTATCTTTGATCCCGAAATTATTGAAATAATCAATCATTCAGGGCAAATTGAAAGTACAAAAAATATAAGTGGCAAAAAGGAATACCATTTAATTTTTCAGGTAGCGAAAGAAGATTGGGCAACCTTAATTCAAAAATTATACAAAAAAAACAAAGACTTAGTGTGGTTTATTTTGGCAGAAGAATTGGGTTATTTAACTCAAGAAATATCTAAAGAGGAGGTGTTTTTAGAAATTGAAAAGCATTTGTCAAGTCAGGACACTAAAGTATTTGAAGCATTAGAAAATTTGTCTATAGAAATGTGGATAGATAAAAAAACATTGTGCTTGCGCGCAATAAACATATCATTTGATGTGAAAAATTTAACAATAAAAAAAGATAAACAAAAAGTAAAACTTGATTGGGATTTTTCGGGAAAAATAGAAAAAGAATATGGCGCACCCGTAAAAGTTACGGCGCCAACAGACGCAATATTTTTTGATGAAGTGGATAATCGTAACCCTTGATATGTTTTTGTCGTGATGTTATTCTTAGTTTATTAAAGGATAAATACACCATATCTTATTTTCAGTTAAATTTCTCGGTAGGTTATTTCTTTCCAAGCCCTAAGCCCTAAATTTATAATTTTTATTATGCAAAAAGATTTTTTAGATAAAGTAAAAAAAGGCATCATAGAAGGGGAAAGCTTGTTTGTAGAATTTAAAGAAGAATTGCCGAATGTTGATGATCTTAGCGCTGAAATTTGCGCGCTTGCGAACATGGAAGGTGGAATGATTATTTTTGGAATAAAAGACAATGGAGAAATAAAAGGGCTGGAAGAGACAAAACAACTAGAAGAAAAAATAATGAATGTGGCGGGGCAAAATATTTTGCCGGAAATTTTTATCGATTTTCTTGTTACTGAAATACAAAATAAAAAAATAGCGGCAATTGAAGTCCTTAAAAGCGCTTCTCGTCCGCATCAAACAAACAAGGGCGTGTTTTATATCAGAGTTGGAACAACAAAAAGAAAAGCATCAAAAGAAGAATTAGGAAGAATTTATCAAGATGCCGGAGTTATTGATTATGATCAAATTTCTATAAAAGAAAGTTCGTTGATAGATATTGACCAAGACAAAGTTAATCAGTATTTTCATCAAGTTTATAATAAAGATATTTATAATGAACAGATTTCTTTGGAACAATTATTTTGCAATTTGAAAATTTTAAAACAAGGAAAGAATAATTTAATGGCAACGGCGGGCGGACTTTTGTTGTTTGGCAAAGATCCGCAAAAGTTTTTACCACAAGCAATAATTAAATTAGCTGTATTTGATGGCAGTGACGCAACAAGTAAAATGTTGGACAAAAAAGAAATAAAAAATACTTTGCCATCGCAAATAGATGAAGTAGAAAAATTAATTAAATTTTTTATGAAAAGTTCGTCTAAAATAGAAGGCTTTAAACGAGTATATAAAACAGAATATCCAATTGAGGCAATAAGAGAAGTTGTGGTTAATGCCGTGGCTCACAGAAATTATAGTATCGCAGGTTCCAGTATTAGAATTTTTATATTTAAAAATAGAATTGAGATTTATAGTCCGGGACGATTACCAAACACTATTACATTAAACAATATGTTATATGCGCAACAAACAAGGAATCATTTTATTGTTCGTGTTCTGGATAATTTGAATTACATAGAGGGAATAGGAACGGGGATTCAAAAAATTATTCGTTTAATGAAAGAAAATAATAATACTGAACCGAAATTTGAAATTTTTGATGAAGAGTTTAGGGTAACTTTAATGAATGATAAAAATAAAAATTAGTAATCTATAACGAATTTGTTTGAGTATTGTTTTTTGTTTGGTATAATTAAAAAATAAAGTTTATTAGCATGATTTATTATTTTTTATTATGATAACAAAAGAATTAGTTTCGTATATTACAAGTCAGCTTAATGACGGAGTAGGCAAGAATGACATTATTGCAATACTTCAATCGCAGGGTGGTTGGGAGTTGACAGATATCACGGAAGCGTTTTTACAAATTAAACAAAAGAAAATTTCTCAGACACCTCCACCTCAGGTTGTTTCAGATATAAACAACAAACAAGACTCTCCTGCTCCTGTAGAAGAAAAAGTGTTAGCGCTTAAAAAATCAGAAATACAAAAACTTAATCTAGAAAATAACGAACAGAATAGTGATAACGATAATAATGTATACGCGCGTGATTCTATTCTTGGACAAGCCACAACCCAAAAACAGCGCGCAAGCTCGTTTGGTAAGATTATTGCTTTAGTAGTTATTTTTCTTATTGTGTGCGCTGGTACTGCGTATGGTTATTTTGAATATGTTCAAAAACCAATTCCAACACTACATCAACTTTTTGAGGAAATGATTATTCAAAATCAAAACATGGAAAGCGTGAGAAATATTCCCACAAAAGAACTTTCTGGTATATCTTTAAAAATAGGAGTATCTAATACTGAAACTATGACAAAAATAGGGTCTCTTGATATGAATATCTCATCTGATTCAGTTTATGATTTATCAACACCCACTCAGCCATTGATGGATGGTTTTGTAACTCTTGATGCCGGTATGTCTCTTTTTAATAATACAATGAATTTTGTAGGTAAAGGAACTATTGATATAAAAATGGCAAACGAGAAGGTTTATTTTCGTCTACGCGACATAGCTCTTCCAACTGATATAAGTCCCTATGAAAACAAATGGATTGAAATTGATTTGGCTTTGAATAAAAATCTTCTTGAGCAAAACCTAGGCTTAAATTTTTTGGCTAATGGTGAATTAAATACCAAGTTAGAAGAAAAAATTATCCAAATACTCACTAAGTTTTTTTCCGATAATGAAATTATTGAAATCATAAATCGTTCTGGGCAAGTTGAAAAAATAAAAAACGAAAATGGCGAAAAAGAATATCATTTGACTTTTCAAGCAACAAAAGAAGATTGGACAATTTTAATTCAAAAATTATATACAACATATAAAGCTGAATATAAAGAATTGATACAACTTTGGTTAGAACTTCCAGGAACGCAAGCTGAATATAAAGAATTGATACAACTTTGGTTAGAACTTCCAGGAACGCAAGTAGATTGGAGTATTGAAGAAGAAAAGCAAATCCAAGAAATATTTACAGAAATTGAAAAACAACTTGCAAGCAAAGAAGCTGAAAAAGTTTTTGAAGTATTAGCGAATTTATCAACAGAAACTTGGGTAAACATAAAAACGATGCGTTCTCGAAAAAATATTATATCTTTTAATATAAGGGACATAAAAATACCAGCTGATTATATAAAAGAAATGAATATACCAACTGCTCCTGAAGAAATGAAACTGGATATTTCTTTTTCAGGAACGAGCGAAAGAGAATATGATGTACCTGTGAACATTATTGCACCAACAGATACTATAATGTTGGATGAATTAATGAAAAAAATAGGATTTTCTCCAATGGGAGGGATAGGAGGAGGTGCTCGCAAAAAAGCAAACAGATTGACAATAGAAGCAAACTTAAGAGCCATACA
>JAHIYV010000099.1 GCA_018814635.1 Patescibacteria group bacterium
AATATCTGCATTGCTCAAATCCACATCAAAAATATCTTTTTGTAAAAATTTAAGATCTTGTCGAAAAAGAAATGCTCTGATTTTAGCAAAGAAAATACGCGCCGAATTATTGTCTACTGCATATACACAAAGAGCGGGAAACTTTCTCTTAATACGACAAGCGAGCGCGCCATGTGCGCACCCTAAATCATAAAAATTTCTAGCAGTTTTATGCTCCGATTTATGCTCCGAGATAATTTTAAACAATGCTTTTGTTGCTTTTCGACTAGTTGGCAAATCGTGGCCTCGCACGATAGAATCAATTATAAAAATAAACCATAGCAGAGAAAAGCTAAATGCGCTGGCTTCCACTAGTAATATGATTATATAAATTATTTCGTTCATAAGTAGTATTTAAAAAACATATCCGACAATGCTTTGGCCGGATTAGTTGGTATACCAGAAGATGGAAAATGATGAAGCTCAATGCAGGGGACGCTGTTTAATTCTAAAATTGCGCAGACCTGATTTTTCCAAGAAATAGCGATATTTTGAGCAAGAAAATCAATCCCCGTTAAGCGTATATCAAAAAATCGCGCAAGATCGCTAAATAATTTTAAATTGTCTGTGTGAACAATTGGAGTTACTTCAATAATGTCGCCACCTAATTTTAGAAACGGGTCATGTTGCAGATATAAAACCTCTCCATTTTTGAGGGTGGTATTATCAGTATATCCTTTTTCCGCAAGCAATTTTTTTGTCGCTTCGTTTTCAACAATTTTGTAAAGCGTAAATTGCTTCTGATGAGGTTCGCCTCTGCGCGGGTCATTGTTCTTTTTATCAATAAGTTTGCGTATTGTTGATATTCCATCACCCACAATGTTTGCGGGTACTTGTTGCGCGCATACAACAAAACCAAAGTCAATTAGCGTTGCCCGATAGACAAAAGCATCAGGGAGAAATTTCTCTACAATAAATGCAGGTGAATAACTTACTGCATGACGAAGTGCTTTTTCTAGTTGTGCGCTATCTTGGATGTTTGTAGTTACATGTCGGCTTACGGACCCCCCCCTCGGCTTAACAACGAGCGGAAAACCAAATTGCTCGCTGAATTGAACCGCTTTTCTTTTTTGCCAAAACCAAAACGACCGACCGCCAGCAATCGGGAAACCTCCTTTTTTACAATGACGCTTGGTTAATTCCTTATCGTCAACAATTTTTGTGGTGTATTTATTCGCAAACTCCGCCAAGGGTAATGTTTCAAATCTAAAAGTTTTCCCGCTAACCTCTATTTTAAAATGATTGTTGTAACCAAAAACTGATTGCATCGCGTAACAAACCGCGCCCCGTTTTTTCATTTCCTTGATAAAACAAGAAGACCGAAGTGGAATATCAGCAACGCTAAAATCGATTCTAAATCTGACAATTTTTAGTATAGTAAAAATTTTTTCAAACGCAACATCAAAAACTGTTTCAACTTGTCTCGGCAACTTCAATTGGGGCAAAAGGTGTCTGTTTAATTCTTCCAGCCATGTATTGAGGTGATACCAATTTGAGTGCCCGCACTCTTTGCAAAAATTTTTACGCTCTTTCATGTAATAACTTTATTTTCCACCTATTTTTGAAAATTTTTTTAAAATTCGTTTTTTTGTTTTTTGTGCGGGTAGGGAGAATCGAACTCCCGTCTCATCCTTGGCAAGGACGTGTCATGCCACTAAACTATACCCGCGATAAACTTTTTTGAATCCCTGAACAACTGTTCTACTAGTATAATATTTTTCATATTATGACGCAAATTAAAAAAAGTCAAAATGAACGACAGGTCTATTTTACAAAATGTAAAGGATAAAAAACAAAAGGACATCTTTTTACGAATATTTTTGTACCACCACCTTTCTTGCTCGTCAATATCTTTTTATTATTATTAGGTTTCAAAGTGAGCGAAACTGTGGATAACTCTGTGGATTGTGTGCATAAAGGACACCAACCCACAAAAGACAACTGTCCTATGAAGCAAGAAAACGGCTCAACCGAGCGGTATTTAGCGTCTTTTATTATTTTCTCTAAATTTACCCCAGAAATGACTTTTTTGTCATTTTTACTAAGTTTTTTAATTTTTGAGAATGTTGATATACTATATTTATGGTTATTACTCACAAAAAACATATTGGAGACCTGGGCGAAGAAATTGCTTGTCGGTTTCTTGAACGAAAAGGGTTTGCTATAAAGGACAGAAACTATCGCAAAAAATATGGCGAAATTGATATTATCGCGGTAAAGGACAAGGAGCTACATTTTGTTGAGGTCAAAAGTGTTTCTCGTCAAAAAAATATTTTTCAAAAAGATCAAAACGAATATGCCCCAGAGGACAATGTCCACCCATGGAAATTAAAACGACTTTCCAGAACAATTGAAAGTTACTTGCTGGACAGCAAAAAATGCCCCCAAAATGAAGAGGAGCCAGATTGGCAATTTGATATTATTGTGGTACTTCTATATAAAGATGAAAAACACGCAGAAATTAAATTCCTTCAAAATATTATGTTGGAATAATCAACAATCAATAAAAATTACCGAGGGTTACCCTTGGTAATTTTTTAGTAATTTTTGGTAAAGTTGATTAAACCCGTTTTTATGCTAGAATAGCACGAGAGAAAAGGGCAAGGTTTAGTTTAAATATAAATAATTTTCGGAGTGTGGTGTAACGGCTAACATTCTCGGTTTGGGACCGAGCGACTCCGGGTTCGAATCCCGGCACTCCGACCAGACAAACTTAACGAAGCTCGAACCTTTTTTGAACGAAAAATGCTTGATTAGCTTCGCCCCAGCGTTTCCGCCCGCCGAACTTCGGCGAACAAAGCAAAACAATTTTCTTTCAATTTTTTAACGCCCGCCCACCCAAATTTTTTTTAAAAGGAATTGAAAATTGTTTTGCTTTGATGTTTGGCTTAATGCCAAACGGCGGAGTTTATCCCGCAACTGCGGGACTTCGGCTCGGGCGTGGCGGAATTCCTCCCCCCAACCCTTTTTACCCCGTAGTCAGCTCTGCTGTACTACTGGGGCCTTTTTGCCCGCTTGCTTTCGGGCAGAGCCCGATTTTTTTCGGCATTTAACAAAAACTCCCCATAATTAGTATAACCTATTTTGGGATATACTACAATAGGATATATACTAAATATAATATGACTAAGTCAATCTATTCAAAAGAATATAAAAAAACTATTGAAAAGCTTAAAAGAGCTAGGATTGAAGTTGGCTTGAAACAGGAAGAAGTCGCCGAAAAATTAAAAAAGCCTCAATCATATATTTCAAAAATTGAAAGAGGTGAACGCAGAATTGACATAGCGGAATTGCAAGATCTTGCGAAGATATATAAAAAAGAAATAAATTTTTTTGTTTAAAACTATGTATTTAGAAGAATTTGATAAATTTTTAAAAACAGTACCACTAAAAGACTATAGAAAAAAATATAGTAGTATTAAGATTGTTGAAATGGATTTACCAAAAGAAATACAAGCAAT
>JAHIYV010000100.1 GCA_018814635.1 Patescibacteria group bacterium
GATGGAAAAGATTCTTGGTTAGTACCACTTATTATTCCCAATAATTAAGCATTTTAACATTTTCCATTTTGATTTTTAATTTTTACATTTTTTATGACCTTGGTTTTACTCACTTTTTGCAACCTTTGTTAAGGGTTTTGAATAGTGGCTAATTAGGTTTGGTCTAATAACAAAGAAAAAACAAATTAGTTTTTAGAAAATGGTATTACAAAAACAAAAAAAAATCACTTGGAGGTTCGACCTCCAAGTGATTTTTTTGATATTTTGAGTATTTTTTTGGTTACTCTTTTAATTTGTTATTTAATTATTCTCTTATTTGGGCTTTTTCAAATTCAAATTGTTCTCTTTTGGATATTGCGTCTTGATAGGTAATTGGTTTGCCTGCATAAATATAATTTTTTTCTTTGGATGCTTCAATTGCTTGTCCTACCCATTTGTTATCTTCTGGGTCTTTCAACATATTTTGCGCTTGTTCTGCGCTGTCAAAACCGCTCAATAGCGCCGCTTCTCCTACACTAAGATGAATCCCATATTCCTTATACTCTAGGCAAAGTTGTTCATCTTGTTCTTTAAAAAAGGGCACTGCTGAACGAATAGCTAAAACCTTCTTTCTTCCTTCTTCTCCTGCTAAAGCACGCATATCAACTGCCAAAAGGGTCTTTGCTATTTCATCTACCTGCAAGTGCATATTAGCTGCCAAAAGGGTCTTTGCTATTTCATCTCCTTCTTCTGGATAAGGGTGTTCTATTTCTGCCATACCTTTTTCTTGAAGCGCTTGATTGACTTTTGTTAATATTTCATCCATAAAGCCGGGGTGTGGACCCATATGGGATTTAATTGCTTTTTTAATTCTATCTATCACTTCTTCTTTTTCTTCTTCAGTATAACCTTCTTCTAAAATCTTATCTAAAACCTCTGGGTGTGTATTAACAATTTCTTTAATTTCTTTAGCGGCCATGTCTCCATGAGCGGCTAATATATAATTAGGAATATCTACTACTTCTGATGCTGGCTTGTCTCCTTTGTTTAGATCATGTAAGACAGCCGCTACTTCAAGCATCTTTAATTCTTTTTTACCTAGACCTTTTTGAATGCCTCTTTCAATACATAAATCTAAAACCTCCTGATTATGTTTCTCAAAAGCTTCTAACTGTTCTGAGTTAGATAAAGTTGAATCAGGACTTTGATAGCGCTGCTTAACCAATTCAATCAATGAAGAAAAATTCTCTCCCGCCGCTTCCTTTTCTTTGTCAATTTCTTCAGTTTCTAGCTCTTGTTCTGTCCGAACGGGGTTTTCCTCTTCGGTTTCTTCGTTGATTAATCCTTCGAAATTATTTGGTTGTTCAAATGTTTCCATATAATATTTTTCTTATTTTATTACTCACTTAATAAATTCAAATGCCCTCATTAGACCTGCCCCTTAATTAGTTTCTACTCAAAATATAGAAATCTCGTTACAAAACTAATTAAGGGACAAGTCTATTCAAAATCTATCAATAGTATAACCTTATCCATTAAATTATACAAGTTTGGGAGCATCTTGGGAGGGGTGTTTCTTGAAAATCTATTGGAGTCTATTGGAGGTCTATTGGAGCCCAACTCCAATAGACCTCCAATTTGGCTTTTTTACATTTTGACTTTTTTCAAACTGTGGATAACTTTGTTTGCATTGTGGAAGGGGGTGGTATATAGTGGTAGTTAAGTGGGAAAAAGTGGGAAACCTATTTCCCACGATTAGGCGCCAAAAGTTAGAGTATTTTTTTGTAAGCCGTGGGTAATTCTTTTTTATTATGTTAATAGGCGAATACACACATACATTAGATGAAAAGAGACGTCTTTCGTTACCATCAAAATTTCGTAAAGAAATTGGGAAAAAGGTCGTTATTACAAAGGGCTTGGAAGGTTGTTTGTTCGTGTACTCAACCAAGCAATGGGAAAAGGTAACCTCAAAATTAACAGGGCTTTCCCTTGGCCAGGCAAATACGCGCGATTTTAATCGTTATATGTTAGGCAGCGCTGTTGAAACCGATGTAGATCCGATAGGCCGTATCCTTGTTCCAGATTTTCTGAAATATTTTGCAAACCTTCAAAGCAAAGTTTCGTTAATAGGTGTTCATGACAGGATAGAAATATGGAACGAAAAAGCTTGGACTAACTACAAAGGTCGCGTTGAGAAACAAGCAGATGTGTTGGCAGAAAAGTTGGGTGAGATTGGAGCAATTTAGCTAGACCCTAAAATGACAGAACACATACCAGTTCTTTTAAATGAAACAATAGATTGGTTGAAGCTTACTAAGGGCGATGTGGTTGTTGATGGAACTATCAATACTGCGGGGCATAGCCTTGAAATTTGCAAACATATTGGCAGTACAGGTCATTTAATAGGGATTGATGAGGATAAAGATGCCCTCGCATTTGCAAAGAAAAACTTGAAAAATGTTACGCCCAAACATACATTACTTCACGGCAATTATCGTGATATGGATACTTTGCTCACCCGTATAGGTATTACAAAAGTAGATAAAATTTTACTTGATATTGGATTATCAAACCGGCAATTATTTGATTCGGGTCGAGGATTTTCTTTCGCAAAAAACGAACCCTTATTAATGACTTTTAATTCTAATCCCCACAAAGATAAATTAACTGCGGAAGAAATAGTAAATTGTTGGGATGAAGAAAATATTGCGGACATTATTTATGGATATGGTGACGAGCGTTTTGCAAGAGTAATTGCAAGAAACATTATTCAAGCTCGTTCCACAAAAAAAATCTCAACAACTTTTGAGTTGGTTGAAATTATTGAAAAAAGTGTTCCATCGCGTGCCAAAAACAAACGATTACATTCCGCAACTAAAACATTTCAAGCTCTCCGAATTACCGTCAATGATGAGCTTCAAGCGCTAAAAGAGGGGATTGATAAAGGAATAAATTTATTAAATCCTAATGGGCGAATGGTAATTATTTCTTTTCACAGTGGAGAAGATAGAATAATCAAAAATATGTTCAGAGAAAAACAAAAAGAAAAAATTGTAGAGATTCTTACCAAAAAACCCACCACACCATCTATTGAAGAAGTAAAGACAAACCCAAAGGCCCGAAGCGCCAAATTGCGCGCAATTAAAAAAAATAATTAAAATCAAAATGACACAAACAATGGCACAAACACAAACTACACAATTTAATATCTTCTCGGCATTATTTTATAGCTTACTAACAATTCTTTTTGTTGGAATTTTAATGTATATTTTTTTTGTTTATACAGCAACAATGACCGTAGTTCATCGCAAATTACTTGAGAAGCAAATAGTGACAACAACTATTCGCGCAAGTAAACTTGAGCATAATTATATGGAGCTTCTTACTTTAGTTACCCCATCACTTGCTCAGTCTTTAGACTTCATTGAATCACAAAATATTATGTTTGCGCAATATGATACACGACAAGATTTAGCTAAAATTGATCACTAATGTTAACACAAACGAGTATTCAACGAGCTTGGATTTTATATGCAGGAGTGGTAATTGTTGCTTTGTTGCTTGTGAGTCAGTTATTTTTAGTACAAATTGTAAATGGTGAAAAATATACCAAAGAGGCTCAAGAGCAATATGTTGGTGTACGGTCAACAATATTTGACCGTGGAACAATTTATTTTTCACAAAAAAACGAAGCGCTAATTTCTGCGGCAACACTTAAATCTGGCTTTAGTTTAATTATTAATCCTTCAAAAATAGAAAATGCAGAAGAAGTCTATAAAAAGCTTTCTGAACTAGTAGAGATTGACAAAAAAGTTTTTTTATCTCGAGCGGAAAAAGTAAACGATCCGCATGAAGAGATTTTAAGACAACTCGACAAAGAAACTGCCCAAGCAATTCAAAATTTAAATTTAGAAGGTGTTATGCTTGTGCGCGAACAGTGGCGGTTTTATCCTGCTGGTAGTTTGGCGTCGCAGACACTTGGTTTTGTTGGATATAAAGGCAACACGCTTTCTGGTAGATATGGCTTGGAGCGAACATATAATGATATTTTACAAAGAGGCGAAAACAAACTCCCAGTGAATTTTTTTGCGGAACTGTTTTCGAACTTAAGCAAAATTATACAAACTAATACGAAAAATACTCGCGAGGGAGATATTATTACTACGCTAGAATTTTCTACACAAGATACTCTGGAAAAAGAGCTGGAAGAAATTAAAAACAAATGGAATGCTGATGGCGTTGGTGGATTAATTATTAATCCTCAAACGGGAGCAATTTATGCATTAGGTAATCTTCCAAATTTTAACCCTAATTCTTTTAACACGGTTTCCGACCAAAGTGTGTTTTCAAACCCATTAGTTGAAAATGTCTATGAAATGGGTTCTATTGTAAAATCACTTACTATGGCTATTGGCTTAGATGCTGGTGTTGTGTCTTCTGATTCAACTTATTACGATAAAGGATATTTATGGCTTGATGGCAAAAAAATTCAAAATTATGACGGTAGAGGGCGTGGCACTACAACAATGCAGAATGTTTTAAATAAATCACTTAATACGGGAGCTGTGCATGTTATGCGAGAAGTTGGGAAAGAGACATTTCGTGATTATATGTATGACCTTGGAATTAATCAAAAAACAAATATAGATCTTCCAAATGAAACCAAAGGCCTTACTTCCAATTTAATTAACGGAAAAGAAGTGGACTATGCCACGGCATCGTTTGGACAAGGATTTGCTGTTTCCCCGATTGTCATAACACGAGCGTTGTGCGCGTTAGCGAACGGGGGATATTTAATTACTCCCCATGTTGTTAGTGAAATAAATTATGACATAGGATTTCCTCAAAAGATTGAAGTACAAAAAGGGAAACAAATCTTAAAAAAACAAACCTCCGAAAAAATCTCTCGTATGCTTGTTGAAGTTGTAGACACAGCTCTTTTGAATGGTTCTGTAAAAAATGAAAAATATTCTGTTGCGGCAAAAACCGGAACTGCCCAAATGGCAAAACAAGATGGTTCAGGTTATTATGATGATAGATATTTTCATTCGTTTTTTGGTTATTTTCCAGCATATGATCCCAAGTTTCTCGTCTTTTTGTATGTTACAAACCCCAAAGGCGTTCAATACGCTTCCGAAACATTAACAAAACCGTTCATAAATATCACAAAATTTTTAATTAACTATTACGCAATACCACCTGATCGCTAGGGGGTGGGGTGATGAAATATTCCAAAAATTAACCCGAGAAAAGGAGGATTCTTTAGGGAGTGTCGCAAAAGATATATTGTGCGACACAATGTTAATCTTTTCCCCTTCTACTCTTTTTGAACAACTCAATATGTTGGGCACGGTTAAAATCTCTATTATCTTGTGTTTCTTGCATTACTGATACTAACAAAGGTACTAGGTTGAGGAAAATTTTTAAAAGGTATTTTTTATTTAATCTTGTGTAAAAAAATTTTTACAAATTTATAAAATTTTCTATTTATGTTACTTTGCTTTAATTACCTAAAACTTTCGGGTTTAAAAAGAAAATAAAGGTACTAAGGTATGGCTTCTTTTTTTTATTTAGAAATTTGGTCAATTAGACTAATATACCTTTTTCTAAAAACTACTTTGTTTTTTCTTTTCTTGTCATCCCGCGCTTTGATACGGGATCCAGGGCTATTAACCACGATTTCTGGACACAAAGCACCGGATGACAAGAATTTTACACGGGATGACAAAATACTATTTTTGATTCCACGCCTTCGCATAGACGCATGGGACATACTTTTCAATTTTTCATTTCCACGCTCCCCCACCCGACTGAAAGAAAATTTGACAAAATAAACAAAGTATGCTATACTGTATTTAGGATTTGAGAACAACTTGTTTTTTGATAATTAAATAACTTTTACCCCCTTTTGAATTTATAAAAATTTTGTAAGTTCAAAAGGGGGTGAAAAAAATGAAAAAATTTTTAGAATACCTGTCGGTAGGGATTGCCCTACTGGCAGGTATATGGGTGTGTTTTTTGCTTTTCGTGGTGGTTACTCACCGCGGAGAGCTTCTCGCACTTGCGCCACGCTTCACTTGGGAGCTGGCCCTCGCAATCCCTTTGTGGGGTTGCATAATAGGCTTCGGACTTAAAGCTCTTAGCGAACGAATTCGTTAAGAGAATATCCAAACGCAGGTTTTCGGTGGCATGACCTGCGGGAAATAAAAAACCGAGAGCCAGAAAAGTGAAAGCCTAAACTTTCCGGC
>JAHIYV010000101.1 GCA_018814635.1 Patescibacteria group bacterium
ACACGCCCGACACTTGTACAACAAACTACAAATCTTTCTGGCTAAGAACAAGCATTCCCGCAGGCGTAGACGCTGGAGACAAGGATGTTAGATTCTACTTTGAGGCGTTGGCGCTTTAGTCATGAATTATTACGAATTAAATATCCCTCAGGGTTTATAGCTCCGTAGGGCCAAAGGCAAAATGGAAAATGACAAAGCAAAGTTTAAAATTTAAAACAAAAAAATTCAAATCTTAAAACTATTGCAATTATTATGAAATCGTAAACTCATGTTTACAGTTTTTAGTTGACACTTTAACTTCCCCCTACCTTTAAATACGCAAGGCGGACATTTGTGCGTAGGCGTGGACGATGACGGTAATATTTTAGGCGTTTCTAAAACAGCAATTCAGGAAATTTCAAATTCTCTTCAAAGCATTGTTTCAGCGCCTACTGTGAAAGTAGAACAATTAGAAATGGAGATCTATCGAAGCTCGGCTTCGATAGACTAATGGTACAACTTCTCCTTGACCAAGGTTTAACCTTGGTAAGACTAAATGGCTAGTTATATCACTTTTTCAGCTTTATAGGACGCAAGGCAGGTGAGTGCGGTGGCGATTGCGTCCATTTCGTCGTCTTCTTTTTTATTGGGGTTAGAAATATCTATGAGCTGGCGTACCATATTGTTTACTTGGTTTTTATCGGCTCGCCCGTAGCCAGTAATTGCGTTTTTTATTTGAAGGGGGGTGTATTCGTATATTTTTAAATTATGTTTTTTGGATTCATAAACAATTACCCCGCGCGCTTCTGATACACGAAGGGCGGTTTTTTGATTAGTGTTAAAAAAAAGGGTTTCAATGGAAAGCACATCTGGTTTATATTTTCCTATTACTCTGTTAATTTCTTTACCAATAAGAAATAATCTTTCATTAAAAGCGGAGCTTTTTAAGGTCTTAAAACAAGTGGAATAAAGTAATTTATTTTTTACTAAATCTTGTTCAACAATAGCAATGCCAACTTTTTCAAAACCTGGATCTATTCCAAGAACTCTCATATATTTATGTAAACTTCTTGCACATCATCTTGGTCTGTAATTTCTTCAATTAATTTTTCCAGTTTTTCTTCCTCTGTGTCGGTAATTTGTGTGGTTGTTTCTGCCACCCAAACTCCGTCAGTTTTTTTGAATGCCCAAATCGCGGAACCTGGCGCAGCAAGAGTAAGGCCGTTTTTTGACAAAATATGTTTAATTTCCGCAGCAGAACGATTTTTATTATCAGTAATTCCTTCTATAATCATAGCGCATCCCCCAGGGCCATACGCTTCATAAACAACATGTTCCATTAAAGCCGTGTCATTAGCTAACCCCTTTTTCACAGCCCTGTCAATTGTTTCTTTAGGCATATTCTCAGCTTTAGCCTTTTCAATCACAGAACGCAAACCAGGAGAGGAAACATCCCCGTTTGAAGTTTTTGATTCTATTTGTATTAACTTCACAAGTTTTGAATAAATTTTGCTCTTTTTTGAATCACTCGCTGCCTTTTTATGTTTAATTTTTGACCATTTATTATGACCTGACATATTTTTATAAAATTTATATAACTTATAATTATTTTTTATGAACCGTCTCTGGTAGAACTATCCAAGGACGGTCCTTGGATAGTTTTGGATCTATCCAAGGACGGTCCTTGGATAGTTTTGGATGGGTTGGTTCTCGTCGCCATAACTTAACCAATCCTCAATAAAATCGTTAAAATCTTGGGAATTTGTAAAATACTCAGGAAAAGCGCTTTTGTTTAAGATGAGATTTTCTGGTCTTTTTATGTCTATATAATCAAGATAGCTTGAATATTTATACTTTTCTAAAAAATGTTTTGCTTTTTTAATGTCAGAGACACCCTTTTCTTTCCAGTCTGAGTCAATTAGTTTGACGGGATTCAAGTGAATATAAGCAAAAAGATATTTCAAATAATTATCCTCGTTTGCGTGTGTTGCCTTGAATGTTCCTTCAAAAAGACCCCCCGTCCTCTCGTTCTTTTTGTTAAAATACATAGAATAAGCAGTAGCTATTTTCTCTACAAATAGACTTATTCCATTTTCTACTTTCTCTCTAACTAATAAATGAAAATGATTGGGCATTAAGCAGTACAATCCAATATCTACCAAAGTTTCCCCGCTATCTATTTTATCCAAGGTCTTCTTTTGAATAGTTCGAAAAATAACCGGTTTGGTGTTATTGCAAACAAAAAGAAGCTTAATAAACCGTTCTTTGTCCAAAATATCTGAAAATATAAGCATTTTGTTAGTACCCCTGTTGTATAAGTGGTAATACTCATCTATCTCAAATTGAAATTTTCGTTCCATTTTTTTATTTTATTAATTATCAACTTTACTAATTTACCAAGGGTAACCCTTGGTAAGACTGTTTAATTTACCAAGGGTAACCCTTGGTAAGACTGTTTGGTAAGAAGTGTGACTCTTGGATAATTTGGTATCAATCTTTTTTTTTGGGTGTAATTCCTAAATGTTCATATGCTGCTCTTGTGGCGACTCTTCCTCTTGGGGTTCTTTCTATAAGACCGAGCCGTATTAAATAGGGTTCGTTAATTTCTTCAATGGCGTCTCCTTCTTCTCCGAGTGAAGCAGACAAAGTGGTTAATCCCACAGGACCACCATTAAATTTATTTATAATTATTTTTAATAATTCGCGATCGGTAATAGTAAGCCCCATATTGTCTATATCAAGCAGTTTCAAGGTTTCTTCAACAGAGTTTTTATTTAGGGGTTTTTTATGAACCTGAGCGAAATCACGACATCTTTTCAAAAAATAATTCGCGGTTCGTGGGGTAAATCTGCTACGACACGCGATTTCGGTGATCGCGCTTTTTTCAGTATCAAAACCTAGAATTTTTGCTGACCTTTCTATAATTTGAGCGATTTCATTTTGTGTGTAAAATTCAAGACGAAATACACCGCCAGAAAAACGAGACCTAAGAGGGGATGAAAGAAGGGCAATTCGCGTGGTTGCCGCGATAAGAGTAAAGGGTGGGAGTTCTAATTGAATTGTTCTTGCCGAAGGACCTTTTCCGATAATAATATCCAATACTCCCGATTCCATTGCTGGATATAAAATTTCTTCTATCATTTTATTGAGACGATGGATTTCATCAATAAACAAAATATCTCCCACCGACAGATTGGTTAAAATAGAAGCAAGGTCTCCCACTTTATCAATCGCGGGACCCGATGTGATTTTCATTTGTCCGCCCACTTCGCCAGCGATAAGGTGAGAGAGAGTTGTTTTCCCAAGACCCGGAGGACCATAAAACAAAACATGCTCTGGGCAATGGCCCCTTTCTTTCGCGGCTTGAAGTAAAATTTTTAGATTTTCTTTCGTTTTTTGTTGGCCAACATACTCATTCCAATTATTTGGTCGCAATGTTTGGTCAAGGAGTAAACTCTTTTTTTCTATGTTGTTTATATTGGCAACCATAATTTAACTTGACATAAATACTTTTTTATGTTACACTTCCGCTCAGAAAGTTGACAATTGGTTTTTGCTGTTTTATAGTTCAAATTTAGTTTGCAATTAGCTAGATAACTGAATTTTTATAAATAAAAATTCAAGAAGTATTTTTAGAAACTTTTCAGTTTGTATTTTTACGAAAACGCTAAAATGTACCCTACAAAAAATGCTTAACTTTTAATATTGCCTATATTAAAAAAATTATTTAAGTTCTTGCAAACAAGTATAACATCTTTGTTCTATTTTATCCAGCTTATTAATCTCTAAGTAATTAAGTGTTTTTCGGAACATTTATACGGTATTTTTCAGAGACTTTTTGGTTTCTATTTTTAATAGATAGAGTTGCTGAAATCATCCCCAGAAAAATACTTAACTTTTGGTGCCTATATTAAAAGAATTACTTAGAGATTAATCAGTTGGATTGCGCAATATTTTTTAATGAGCTGTTAAGAAATTATAACAAAAAAATCACCACCTAAAAAGAATTAAATACAAACATACTTTTAATTTTTTTACAACTTTTTATAAATCTTTTTCAATGTCAACAACGCGCGCTAATTCTTCTAGCGATGTAATTCCTTCTAGTATTTTTATTATGCCATCTTCTCGAATACTTAAAATTCCCTGATGTTTGGTTTTTTCAATCAGCTCTTTTTCGGTGGGGTTTGTTATTAGAGTATCTTCCAGTTCGCTGTCTATTAAAATTGCTTCATAGAGGCCAATCCTACCTTTGTATCCCGAATTGTTGCAATGGTCGCATCCTCCATCACTCGCTTTATAAGTAACAGACAAAGCTATTTCTTTTGAAGGTTGTTTTTCTTGTATATTTTTTATAATAGTTTCAATCAAAACTTTCTCTGTGTCCGATGGCTCATATTCTTTTTTGCATTGAGGACAAAGCTTGCGCACAAGCCGTTGCGCCATACAAACATTAAGAGC
>JAHIYV010000012.1 GCA_018814635.1 Patescibacteria group bacterium
CACCGTTATTTTAGTAGTAAAAGCATCTATTGATGACACAACCAGTTCTAATGGTATTTCTAGAATGGAATTTGAATCACCCGTGTCTATATCGCTTGATGAATTAGACCAACTTCTTCTTGATGCTAATTTTTCTTGTCAGGCAAAATGGTCGCGAGAAAGGGAGGAATATGAAAATGAAGGTGTAAATATCTGTATTGATAAAAATGCGGGATATGGTTATTTGGCGGAGTTTGAAAAAATAGTAGACCACTCAGACGATACAGATGAAGCGAAACAAAGTTTGCGCGCGCTTATGCAAAGGCTTGACGCAGAGGAATTACAACAAGACAGATTGGAGCGAATGTTTGCTCATTACAATGCAAACTGGTCGGATTATTATGGAACCGATAAAATTTTTATTATTGAGTAAATAATTTACATTATGTTGCTTTCAGATAATGATATAAAAAGAGAAGTTAAAGAGGGAAGAATTCGCATTGATAATTTTGACTCCAAAAGAGTGCAACCAGTAAGTTATGATATTTTGCTCGGCAACAATTTTATTTTGACTGAATCACATCAAAATCAATATATTGACCCCGTAAAAAAAATTTTTCCCACGACAAGAGAAATGGTAATCAAAGACGATGAGATGTTTGTGCTTCACCCAAGAATCAGTATTTTAGGAACATCATGGGATTACTTTGGGTCTAAAGAATATTTAATTCAGCTTTCAGGTAAAAGTTCTTTAGCAAGAATTGGATTGCTGGTACACAATACGGCGGGTATTATAAATCCAGGACATTATCTGCACATTACACTGGAATTATGTAATTTGGGTAATATGCCTATTGTTTTACGCCCCAAGATGCCAATAGCGCAATTGTTATTTAGCAAACTAATGTCACCAGTGAAGCGTGATTATACGAAGACAGGACGTTATTCTGAGGATAATTGGAATAATTTTGCATTACCACGCGTAAATTCAAAAGACCTCACAAAAAAGAAGAAGTAGTCTTTATTAGTATAGTTTTAAAAATCAATGAGCAGTTCAAAACAACATCCAGAATATCAATACTTAGATTTACTTAAAGATATAATGGAAAATGGAGTACAAAAAAAAGATCATAATTCTGGTATGGGGCTTACTAGCGTATTTGGAAGACAGCTTCGTTTTGATTTGTCACAAGGATTTCCATTGTTAACAACGAGAAAAATATATTGGAAAGGAATACTCCACGAACTATATTGGTTTTTGTCTGGACAGTCCAACATTAAATATCTAGTAGATAATGATGTACATATTTGGGATGATTATCCATATAAAATTTATAATAAAAAAGTTGCTGAAAATAATTTGCCTGAACTCGCAAAAAAAGAATTTATTGAAAAAATTAAAACGGATGAAAAATTCGCGAAAGAGCACGGAGAATTACCGTTTATTTATGGGCAAATGTGGAGAAGTTGGCCCGCGCGAGATGGAAGAAAAATAGATCAACTAGCGTGGATTGTTGATACAATTAAAAATTTTCCAGATAGAAAACACACAGTACTTTCTGTTTGGAACCCCGAACATCTTTACTCTATGGCGCTTCCTGGACAAGCGTTGAGTTTTCCTCTTTGTCATATTTTTTTTCATTTTAATGTGAGTGGTGATAGATTGTCTTGCCAACTTTACCAAAGAAGCGCAGATATATTTTTGGGCGTGCCTTTTAATATTGGAAGTTACGCGCTTCTTACAATACTTATTGCTCGTCTGACAGGGTACAAACCTGGTGATTTTGTTCATACTTTTGGTGATGTTCATATTTATAATAATCATCTTAACTCGGTTAACGAGCAAATAACTCGCGAACCCCAACCTTTCCCAACAGTTAAACTTGATCCTAAAATAACAGACTTGAATTCAATTAAGCCGGAATATATAGCATTAGAAAACTATAATCCACACCCTACTCTTTATGGCGACTTAACAATTGCAGGCGGTTTTAACGAAAAAGATCGCAAGAAATTTTACCCAAAATAAATAAAGACTAATTTTTTATAGAAATGATTACTCTTATTGTCGCAATGGATAAAAACAGAGTTATTGGAAAAAATGGTGAGATTCCTTGGTATCTACCCGCGGACTTTGCTCATTTTAAAGAAGTGACAACAGGTCATCCGATTATTATGGGGCTTAATACACATAAATCTATCGGACGACTATTGCCAAACAGGGCTAATATAGTACTTTCAGATAATGGTGAGAATTTTGAAGGCGCTCTAATGGCAAGTTCTTTGGAAGAAGCTTTTGCGATTGCAAAAAAAACAGACACTGATATTTTTGTTATAGGTGGCGCAAATGTGTACGCGCAAACTTTATCTCTAGCTGATCGTCTTGATATCGCGTGGGTTGATGCGAAAATAGACAACGGTGATATATTTTTTCCTGAGTTTAATAAAAAAAAAGAGTGGATTGAAAAAAGTCGCGTAGAAAAAAAAGCAGATGAATATAATCAATATAATATAAGTTGGGTTGTGTATGAAAGAAAAAAGAAGTTATGAAAAACATCCTTGAAAAAGAAGTTAAAAATGTTGCGAAAGAATTATATTCACATATTTCACTTAATGAAATTACGGTGGAAACTTCTGGTAATTTTGGCGATTATGCAAGCAATATCGCGCTTATTCTTGCGGGAGAAGTTAAGAAAACACCACGCGTTGTTGCTGAAAAGATTGTGGAAAAATTACGAGACTTAAACATTGCAGGTGTTAAAAAAATAGAAATTGAAGGTCCGGGGTTTATTAATTTTTATCTTACTGATAGTTTTTTTATAAAAGAACTTGAGAATATATTAAAGCTTGGCTCTGAATACGGGAAGAATAAAATTTTCAAAGATAAAAAAATAATGATTGAATACACCGACCCTAATCCGTTCAAAGTTTTTCATATTGGACATTTAATGACGAACACAATAGGGGAGTCGTTGTCGCGTTTATTTGAATTTTCTGGCGCAATAGTAAAAAGGGCAAATTATCAAGGAGATATAGGGATGCATGTCGCGAAAGCTTTGTGGGGAATGCAAAAAATTGCCAATAGTATGCCTGCTGAGGACACTGAAATAAATAAAAAAACCGCGTATCTGGGTGAAGCGTATATACTTGGCTCGCGCGCATTTGAAGATGATGATGTGGCGCAAAAACAAATTAAAGAAATAAACAAAAAAATTTATGAGTCGTCAGACGAGGAATTAAATCGTTTGTATCGTATTGGGCGCGAATGGAGTTTGGAACATTTTGAAGAAATATATAAAAAACTTGGCACAAAATTTGATTACTATTTTTTTGAATCTCAGACCTTTGCGGAAGGTGTCAAAATTGTAAAAGAAAATCTTACAAAAGGTGTGTTTCGCAAAAGTGATGGGGCGGTTATTTTTCCGGGAGAAGAATATGATTTACACAATAGAGTGTTTTTGAATAGTGAAGGATTACCCACTTATGAAGCAAAAGACTTAGGTCTAGCATTTTTGAAACACCAAACATACCCAACGGATGTATCTATTATGATTACAGCCAATGAACAATCCTCGTATTTTTCTGTAGTATTAAAAGCGCTTGAGATGATTGCCCCTACTATTGCGCGAGGAATGAGACACATAGACCATGGGATGTTGCGTATGCCATCTGGCAAAATGTCATCGCGCACGGGTGATGTTATTACAGGAGAATCACTATTGAAAGATAGTATAGATTTGGCGCGATCAAAAATTACTTCGGATGATAATTTAGAAAAAGAACAAGAACTAATTACTGAAGGAGTTGGCGTAGGCGCTATTAAATTTTCAATTTTGCGTCGCGCGATTGGAAAAGATATTATTTATGACGAGAAACAATCTCTTTCATTTGACGGTGATTCAGGTCCATACATTCAATACACAAACGCAAGAGCGCAATCTATTTTACAAAAAGCCAACGAACAGGGTATTAAAATGGATGTCAATATAAACACTCTCGGTATTACAAATGTAGAACGAATATTATACCAATTTCCTTCTGTCGTGGAACGCGCCACACGCGAGAACGCGCCACACTTTATCTGTACATATTTGTTAGAGCTTTCTTCCGCTTTCAATACTTACTACGCAAACACCCCAATCTTAACCGCCAAAAACGAAACCCCGTATAGAATAACTCTCACCCAAGCAGTTTCTATTGTGTTAAAAAATGGCTTATTCCTACTCGGAATCACAGCCCCAAAAAAAATGTAATTTTACCAAGACCCTTACCAAGGGTAACCCTTGGCTAAGATCTATCCAAGGACCGACCTTGGATTAGTCATATGGGGAGGTGGTTAATTGGGTTTGGTATTACTACAAACTACTCACCACACTACAAACTAAATTTAAGGCTTTATTTTGCGGAAAAAAGGAAAAATGATATGATAACAGGTATATGAAAAATAATATTCAGGGTGAACAAAGTAAAAAATTAAACAAACTCGTTCAAAAATCTGATGGGACTAATAATAAAAACAATAATGTAACTACTAACACAGCCCAACGAGAATGCGATACTCTTGCTTTTTGGCGCGAAAACAATATCTTTGAAAAAACGCTTGAAAAAACAAAAAAGGGGAAGCTATTTATTTTTTATGATGGACCACCTTTTGCGACGGGACTTCCTCATTATGGCCATTTACTTGCTGGCACAATGAAAGATGTAATTCCACGATATCAAACAATGAAAGGGCGATATGTTCGCAGAAAGTGGGGATGGGACTGCCATGGTTTGCCTCTTGAAAATATGATTGAAGCGGAATTGAAACTTGAAAACAAACAAGATATTGAAAAATATGGTATTGAAAAATTTAACGAAGCCGCCCGTTCAAGCGTACTTAGGTATGACAAAGACTGGAAAAAGATTGTGCCAAGAATGGGACGGTTTGTTGATATGGAGGATAGTTATAAAACAATGGATTGGCAATATTCCGAATCAATTTGGTGGGCATTTAAGCAACTTTATGACAAAGGTCTTATTTACAAAGGACATAAATCAATGCACCTTTGTCCGCGTTGTGAAACGACTCTTTCAAATAATGAAGTTGCGGATGGATACAAAGACATAAAAGATATCTCTGTAATAGCAAAATTTGAACTTTTACCAAGGACTACCCTTGGTAAAATCAAAGACATAAAAGATATCTCTGTAATAGCAAAATTTGAACTTTTACCAAGGACTACCCTTGGTAAAATAACAGAAAACGAAATATTATCTGAGGCAGAAACTTCTAGAACTTTTGTTTTGGCATGGACCACAACCCCATGGACTCTTCCCGGAAATGTGGCGTTGGCTGTTGGAGAAGAAATTATTTATTCTAAAATAGAAATTGGAAATGATATTTTTATTATCGCAAAAGAACGGCTTGAAGTTATAAAAGAAGAATACAAAATACTGGGGGAAATTACAGGAAAAGAACTTGTTGGTAAATCTTACAAACCGCTTTTTGATTATTATACAAAAGACGAAAAATTGGAAAACTGTCAAAATGGCTGGAAAATATACGACGCGGATTTTGTGAACACAGAAGATGGCACAGGCGTTGTACATATCGCGCCAGCGTTTGGTGAAGACGACATGGAAATAGGCGCGCGCGAAAAACTGCCTTTCATTCAACATGTCGCGACAAATGGAGTATTCAAAGAAGAAGTTTTAGATTTCGCGGGGATGCCAGTAAAACCTAAAAACGATCATATGTCAGCTGATATTGAAATTATCAAACACTTAGCGCGACATAATCTTTTATTTAGCAAAGAAAAAATAGAACACTCCTACCCCCATTGTTGGCGTTGTAAAACTCCGCTTTTGAATTACGCGGCTGATTCATGGTTTGTGAATGTCGTGGAACTAAAAGAAAAACTAATAAAAGAAAATAATCAAATTAAATGGATTCCTCAAGCGATAGGTAGCGCTCGTTTTGGAAATTGGCTTGAAGGCGCGCGTGACTGGGCTATTTCCCGTAGTCGTTATTGGGGCGCGTCATTTCCAGTTTGGGAGTGTTCTAAATGTAACAAAATTGATATTGTTGGTTCTATTGATGAATTATCCGCGAAACTGCCAAAATCCAATAATTCTTATATTGTGATGCGCCACGGTCAAGCGGAGAGCAATATACGCAACTATATTAGTAATAACCCGCAAAATAATGACCATCTCACAGCGCTCGGAAAAGAGCAGACAAAAACCGCTGCGAAGAAACTTGGGAAAGAAAAAATTGATATTATTTTTGCTTCTGATTTTATTCGAACAAAAGAAACAGCGAAAATAGTTGCCAACGCGATAGGAATTGATAAAACAAAAATTATTTATGATAAACGACTTTGGGAAGTACAAACAGGAGATTTTAATAAAAAACCTACCGAGGATTACCACCGATACTTTATAAACATAGAAGAAAGATTTACAAAAAATACTCCAAATGGCGAGAATTTAACAGAGATGAAAAATAGAGTAATGGAGTTTTTATACGAAATAGATAAAAAATATAAAAACAAAAAAATTCTTATTGTTACTCACGCTTATGTCGTATGGCTTTTGAACGCGGGAGCAAAAGGTTTCAACGCTCAAGAAGCGTCGCGAATAAAAGACGAGAAAAAAGGTGATTTTTTCACTAATGCAGAAATACGAAAACTTGATTTTACCCCAACTCCACATAATCGTAATTATGAAACTGACTTACATCGACCATATATTGATGAAGTAATATATTTGTGTGATTGTGGCGGAGAAATGAAACGAATTCCAGATGTGTTTGATTGCTGGTTTGAATCTGGATCAATGCCATACGCGCAATTTCATTATCCTTTTGAAAACAGGGAAGAATTTCAGAATAATTTTCCAGCTGATTTTATTGCTGAGGGATTGGACCAAACACGAGGTTGGTTTTATTCCCTCCTTGTGTTGTCAGTAGGACTTTTTGATATTACTTCATATAAAAATGTAATAGTAAACGGAATGATACTCGCAGAAGATGGACAAAAAATGAGCAAAAGCGAGCGAAACTATCCTGATCCTATGAGCATAGTGGAGAAATATGGCGCTGATGCATTACGATATTATTTAATGTCTTCTCCGTCAGTTCGCGCGGAGGCCTTAAATTTTTCAGAAAAAGGTGTCAGCGAAGTTTCTCGCAAAATAATAGCGCGCCTATTAAATGTGCTTTCTTTTTATGAAATGTATGCCAGCAGAAAAGAAAAGAGTATTTTACCAACAGATAGTACAAATATTTTGGACATTTGGATACTTGCTCGTTTACGGGAATTAGTAGACAAAGTAACCACTAGTTTAGATTTATATGAACTTGATAAAGCTACACGGCCGATCGGTGATTTTATTGATGACTTATCTACATGGTATTTACGCAGATCTCGTGGGCGTTTCAAAAGTGATGACATAAAAGATAGAGATTTTGCTCTTGCCACTACTCAAAATGTTTTGCTTGAATTAGCCAAAGTAATTGCCCCAACTATGCCATTTGTTGCTGAATATGTGTTTCGCGCGGTAAGAACTGAAAAAGATGAAGAAAGCATACATCTAACAGATTGGCCATGCGTTACGCCTGAAACAACTAAAGAAAAAGATGTGAAAGAACAGATGACGACAATACGAGATATAGTTTCTTTGGCTCTTGAAGCAAGAGCCAATGTAGAGATAAAAGTGCGTCAGCCGTTAAGCGCATTAACATTAAAAAGCGCAAAATTAAAAGGAAAAGAAAATATGCTTGAGCTAATTAAAGACGAGGTGAATGTTCAAATTATTTCTTTTGACAAAAACATAACAGAAGAAGTCGCGCTTGATATTACTATTACACCTGAGCTTAAGAAAGCGGGGCAGTTTAGAGAGTTGGTACGACACATACAACAAATGCGAAAAACAACAGGGCTTACGCCAGATGACATGGTTACTTTAACTGTTAAAACAGATACTGAGGGCAAAAAACTTGTAGAACAATTTAGTTCTGAATTACACAAAACAACATTACTCAAAGAAATTATTTTTAAAGAAGTTTCTAGCGCAAACGAAAACGAAAACGAAAAAGAAAATGGCGCGCTGGAAATTAAAATTGATGATTTAATTTTTCAAATTTCTCTTAAAAAATAATCTATAAAAATATGTCGCATCGTATTTATCAAACAGAAGGTGTCGTTCTTTCTGGAATTGACGCAGGAGACGCAAGTCGGTTTCTACATATTTACACAAAACACCTGGGTTTAATTGGCGCATGGGGGCAGGGTTTGCGTAAAATAGAATCAAAATTGCGTTATAATCTACAAGATTTTTCGCATATTTCTATAAATGTAGTTCGCGGAAGACATATGTGGCGTATTACTGACGCTGAACAACTTAGCGCAATGGATGGAATTTTAGAATCAAGACAAAAACTTGCCGTATTAAAACAAATTATGTCTTTAATGCGCAAAATGCTAGACGAAGAAGAAGACACAATTTTGTACGAGCTTTTCACTAAAGCTATATCGTTTTTGAACACAAACACTCTTTCGCGCGACGATCTGATCCATTTTGAATTATTATATGTATTCAGAATGTTACACCATTTGGGTTACGGAAAAAAAACAAACACCCCCAACAATTTACTTGTACCAAACTGGGACAAAAAAACCATCAATTGTGTCGGCAAACAAAGACCAACCATCACCAAACTTATCAACCACTCATTGTTTGCTGCGCAAACCATTAGGTAGTTTGTAGTTATCCCGTAAGAGCCTGTTTAAGAACTTGCTTTCGAAGCAAAACTAATTAAGGAACAAGTCTAATATAAAAAGGGTAAACAGAATGGCACACATAACATGTAACCACCCTTATTTACCCCTTTTTTTCAAAATGTCGTTAGGGGGTTTAGCTGAAACCTAGAACCCCTGTGCTCTTCTGGCTTCAGTTGTGGCGCTGGTAGTGGCGTAATTTTTTTATTTTTTTTCTCCTCTTCTTCCGCCCTCGCCCTTTTGTTCTCCTCGGTTATTTTGACGTGGGCTTCGTCCATTATTAGGCCAGAGAGCACTGTGATATCTCTGTACCCAAAATGTCTAGTCAGTAATTTCGCGTATTTTAAGAAATACGCTTTTAAAAGACGAAAATCTTCTCCTTTTTTAGCGTTGAAATGTTCTATAACCTCTTCAAGGAAAAAATAGGCAACTCCCAACAATGAGCCTATCGTAGTGTAACCCTCTCCCTCAACCTGCTTGTATAGGTTTTTTGCTAGTTGTTGTATCTCCTCCTGGGTGTCATAATCTTTACCCATCTTTTTTACCTCCTTTTCAAAAAACTTTTTTAACTTTAATC
>JAHIYV010000102.1 GCA_018814635.1 Patescibacteria group bacterium
AGCCTGTTTAAAAACTTCATTCCGGCTAAAAATTCCCACCCAGCACCTTCTTTTACAAAACAATTATTTTTAATACTTACAAAACAGTAATTTACTACTGTAATGTAAGAAAATTTTTTCGTAAAAAAAGGTGCTGGGTGGGAATTTCACTTCGAAAGCAAGTTTTTAAACAGGCTCTAAGCTCTTTTCTTTGGTGTCCGCCGAGGCTCTGCGGGGCAGTGGCGGGGCTGATTTATTCGTTCAATTTCCGCTCGAAAAAAGTTCGCGCAAAGTGTATAATTCCGAACAAGTTACTACTGGTGCCGAAGGAGGGAATCGAACCCTCACCTCTTGCGAGACACGATTTTGAGTCGTGCGCGTCTACCAATTCCGCCACTTCGGCATAACTTTACAACTAAGTCATTGTACTGAAATATATACCAAAAATCAATGCAAAATTTCCAGATACCTGTTTTTTTGTTATACTACTTTTGATTATAAAACTATGACTCAAAACTTTATTCATCTTCATACTCATTCCCACTATTCGCTTCTTGATGGATTGTCAAAAATTGACGATTTAATTGCGCGAGCAAGAAAAAATAATATGCCAGCTCTTGCGATTACCGATCATGGTAGTCTTTATGGGGCTATTGAATTTTATAAAAAAGCAAAGAAAGCGGAGATTAAACCAATTCTTGGTGTTGAAGTATATGTGGCAATTAAATCTCGTCATGATAGAAATCCAGGAATAGACAATAAACGGTTTCATTTGACTTTGTTGGCGAAAAATAATGTGGGCTATAAAAACTTAATACGCTTGGTTACACTTTCAAACACAGAAGGATTTTATTACAAACCAAGAGTAGATACAGAAATTTTAAGACTATACTCAGAAGGAATTATCTGTCTATCAGGATGTTTTACTGGAGAAATATCCCGTGCTTGCCAAGCGAATGATTTGGAAAAGGCCGAATGCATTGCGCGAGAATATCAAGAAATTTTTGGCGCAGAAAATTATTTTATAGAAATAGAACATCATCCGAAAATTGAAGGTTTTAACGAAACGAAACAAAGACTTATTGAATTAGCGCGACGACTTGATATGCCTTTAGTTGGCACGCAAGATTCTCACTATATTGATCCAAGTGACGCTCTTGCTCAGGATGTATTACTTGCGGTCGGAACTGGTGTAGATATTCATACGAAAAATCGCCTCACAATGTCGGGTGAAGATTTTTCTTTTATTGATACAAAAACGGCAATGAATTATTTCAAAGACACACCGGAAGCCGTTACAAATACTCAAAAAATTGCAGATATGTGTGAAATTGAACTTGAATTAGGTAATTGGACTTTTCCAAAATTTGAAATTAAAGAAAACTCAACTCATGATGAAGAGTTGCACCGTCTTGCATACGAAGGAATTAAAAAAAGAGGGTTAAAAGAAGACAAAGAATTACTAGATCGCATTAATTATGAATTAAAAGTAATCAAAGACAAGGGCTATTCCGTTTATTTTCTTATCGTAGAAGACTTGATTAGATACGCGAGAGAAAATAATATCTTTACAACAATTCGTGGCTCTGTTGCTGGCTCTATGACAACATTTCTTCTTGGTATTACCAATGTAAACCCTTTTGAATATAAACTTCCCTTTGAACGATTTCTTAATCCCGAGAGACCTAGCGCGCCAGATATTGATATGGATTTTGCAGACAACCGTCGTGATGAAGTTTTAGATTACGCACGAGAAAAATATGGTAAAGATAAAGTCGCCCAGATAGGAACTTTTGGTAAAATGATGGCAAAAGGATCTATTCGCGATGTAACACGCGCGCTCGGACATCCTTATTCTATTGGCGACACACTAGCAAGTTTAATACCTCTTGGCTCACAAGGATTTCCAATGACAATTAGTAAAGCATTGGAAATAGAACCCGAATTGAAAACATCTTATCAAAAAAACACAACAACAAAAGAAATTGTTGATTTAGCAAAAAAACTAGAAGGTTGCGCAAGACACATTTCTGTTCATGCAGCTGGAGTTGTTATCTCGCCAACCTCTCTTTATGATTTTGTTCCGACACAGTTTGATCCCAAGGGTGGCAAAATTATTACTCAATATGATATGTACAGTGTTGAAGATGCAGGACTTATTAAGTTTGATTTTCTTGGTATTAAAAATTTAGCAATACTGGATGATGCTGTACGACTTGTAAAAAAATTTCACGATATTGATATAGATATTGAAAATATCCCTGTTGATAATAAAAAAACTTTTGCTATGCTAGCGCGCGGCGAAACGATAGGACTTTTCCAATTAAATGGCGCAGGAATGACCCAATACTTAAAAGAACTTAAGCCCACTGTGATTTACGACATAAATGCAATGGTTGCTTTGTATCGTCCAGGACCAATGGAAGCTATACCGCAATATATAAAAAGGAAACATAATCCCAGACTAGTTACATATTTAGATCCGCGACTAAAAGATATTTTGGATCAATCTTATGGGATTATTACATATCAAGATGATGTGATGCTGATCGCTATTCATCTCGCTGGATATTCGTGGTTGGAAGCAGATAAACTTCGCAAAGCGATGGGAAAAAAAGTTCCTAAATTGATGAAAGAACAAAAAGAAAAACTGCTTAAAGGTTTTATTAAAAATGGATTAAGCCAAGAAAAAGCTGACAAATTATGGCGCCATATTGAGCCCTTTGCCGCCTATGGATTCAATAAAGCGCATGCCGCAAGTTATGGGCGAGTCGCGTATCAAACTGCGTATATGAAAGCCAATTACCCTGCTGAATATATGTGCGCAATATTAACAGCCGAATCAGGAGACACCGATAAAATTGCAGAAATTATAACAGAGTGCGCAAGAATGAAACTACCTGTTTTGCCACCAAATATTAACGAGAGTTTTAGTAATTTTACTGTGATTAAAGGAGCAACCATTCAAGAAGACAAAATACGCTTTGGGTTAAATACAATTAAAAATCTTGGCTATGATATTGCAAAAGCGATAATTGACGAACGAAAAGAAAACGGACAATATATATCATTTTCAAATTTTCTTGATAGAGTGCATCATAAAAATTTAAATAAAAAATCCTTAGAGTCTCTTGTAAAAAGTGGGGCTATGGATACTTTTGAAGAGCGAGGTAAATTGCTCGGCAATGTGGAAAACGCTCTTGAATATAATAAATATATTATTAAACAAAAAGGATCTAATCAAGCATCTTTATTTGGTGACTCCACTGAATCAACCCTTCTTTCTTTTCAACTTAAAGATAGTCCCACTGTAACAAAAAAAGAAATGTTAGCGTGGGAAAAAGAGCTACTCGGACTTTATATTTCAGGACACCCATTGGACGCGTATCGAGAAAAAATAGAAAAAAGAGGCGCGACAATTAAACAACTGCTTAAAAACGCGCGCGAAGGTACAATCGCGATTGCTACTGGCGTACTTGAAGAAACAAAAGAAATTATGACAAAAAAAGGAGAGCAAATGGCATTTGTAAAAATTGCTGATTTTACAGACTCATTAGAAATTGTATTATTCCCAGCAGTTTTTTTGAAATATAAAAATATTATACGAACAGAACTATGTATTGTTGTAAAAGGAAAAATATCGCAAAGAAATGGCAATGTAAGTTTATTAATAGATGTCATCAAAAAAATGGAAGAGTAATACCATTTTCTAAAAACTTCGTTATATAAATTCTAAGTTTTGTTACTAAGGACTCATACGCAAATAACTTCAGCAATTTCATCCCATCTTCATCCCATATTTTTCTGAAAAAATTTTCAAAATATACCTATATTCTTCAAGTTTTTTCAGAAAAATCTGACACGAATCTGAGCGAACTTGCTGAAGTTATTTGCGTATGAGTCCTAAAATAGTATTTTGTCATCCCGCGCTCCGGGTCCAGAAATCGTGACAGCCTCTTTCACTTGTATTAGAAAGCTGAACGCTTCAAATGGTGTAATTGAAGTGTTCAGAGTTGAAAGAAAGAATTACTGCATTTTTTTGCCAAAAAATGCTTTTCCCGTTTTTCCGAGAAAAAATTAAGGTCTTGTGATGACCTTAATTTTGATTTTTAATTTTTGCACTTTTCTATATAATGTAACTATGGATTTTTATAATAAATCATTGGGAACAAACGAGAACCCTCAAGGCATCAGCACGCCGGGTGAAGAAATTGAGATGTTGCAAAAACGCGCTGCGGAGCGCGCTTCACGCATGGGTGTTGAACTTTCCCCACCGGACGCGGAAAAATTTGCTGAACAAGAACTTGCTCAATATAGTAAAGACTCGGCAAAACAAATACTTGACCCCGAGTTTCAAATGAAAGTTGATGAGATTGAAAAAAGGATTCTTGACTTAAACCCAGAAGAAGATAAGCAGATGGACGAACTTGTTTTAATGCTTACTGAAAAAGGAATTAAAAATACATTGTCTGTTTTAGAGAAATTAAATAACCCGCATTTGTCAGACGATTTTCATCGATTTTTAATTCAATATCTTGCGCAAGGAATGGAGGCGTGCGGTTTAAAAGAATCCAATCCACTCTTTAGAGCTCTTCAAATGAAATTATTTGAAATCACTCTACCAGATTATATTGGCAATAATACCAATAACACCGAGAGAAGTTTTGCTAGTTTGGTTACGGCAATGGAACAATTCTATAACGGAATGCTTTCTATACAAGAAAAAGCGCGCATACAAAGTTATTTTACATTAGAAATTGCTTTATCTAACTCAGGAGATGATGTGGTTATTTATATGGCTATGCCAAAAACAAAAGTAGCATTATTTGAAAAACAACTTCTTTCAACTTTTCCAAATGCGAGCGTTACTGAACATAAAGAAGACTATAATCCATTCAATAAAAATGGTGTGACTGTGGCAAGCGTTGCAAGGTTAGACAAGGAGGAAGTTTTTCCTCTCCGCTCGTTTGAAAAATTTGAGCATGATCCACTCAATGTTCTTTTGGGAGTTTTTTCAAAATTAAACAGGGAAGGTGAGGGCGCCGCCATACAACTTGTGTTTGCTCCCGTGGGAGATGATTTGAATAAAAAATATAAAGGGGTCCTCAAAGATCTTAAAGAAGGTGTATCACTTAAACGAGCACTTGAAAGTACTGCTATGAGAATATCACGAGAGTGGCTTACTTCTGCTAAAGATGTATTGTTTGGAGGAAATAAAATAGATTTAAACCAAGACGAGACAAAAAAAGCCGAAGAAAAGGAGAAAAATAAAATTGCCGATGTTGATCTTGAAGCAATTACAGAAAAAATTTCATCGCCAATAATCAATACCAATATCAGAATAATTGGATCCGCGGATACAGAAATTCGCGCGAAAGAAATTGTTGCCGATCTTGAATCGGCTTTCAATCAATTTGGGGGTGGCTTGCAGAATAGTCTCATATTTAATCGTAAAAGTTTTCGCGAACTAAAAACAGTTTTATATGAATTTTCATTTCGTCTTTTTGCGCCTAAATATGCGCTACCGCTTAATCTTAAAGAAATCACCACAATGTTTCATCTGCCGGTAAGCGAAGTTAATGCTTCACAACTTAAACATTCGCTAATAGTGTCTGCGTCCCCACCGATGAATATAAAAGAAGAAGGTATTTTACTTGGTGTGAATCGCCACAGAGGAACCGAAACAAATATACATATGACACCTGAAGATAGAATGCGTCATTTTTATTGTTTAGGCCAAACGGGCACTGGCAAAACCACTCTTTTAAAAAATATGATTATTCAAGATATCGCGAACGGGGAAGGTGTTTGCTATATAGATCCACATGGAACTGATATAGAAGATATTATAAATACTATTCCTCAGCATAGAATTCAAGATGTGATTTACTTTAACCCAAGTGATGCCGAGAGACCAATGGGGCTTAATATGTTGGAATACAATCCAGCATATCCAGAACAAAAACCATTTGTAATCAATGAGCTCCTTAGTATTTTTAATAAACTTTTTGACATGAAGGTTGCGGGTGGTCCTATGTTTGAACAATATTTTAGAAATGCAACTTCTTTGGTTATGGATGATCCTGAAAGTGGAAATACTCTTCTTGATGTCTCGCGTGTTTTGGCTGATGCAAAATTTAGAGAATTAAAATTATCACGATGTAAAAATCCAATTGTAACCCAGTTTTGGACAGAAATTGCGGCAAAAGCCGGCGGGGAGTCATCACTTGCTAATATGGTGCCGTATATTACAAATAAATTTGATGTTTTTCTTTCTAATGAAACTATGCGACTTATTGTTGGACAAGAAAAATCATCATTTAATTTTCGCGAGGTTATGGATGGCCGTAAAATTTTATTAGTTAATCTTGCTAAAGGGCGACTCGGTGATATTAACTCAAATCTTATTGGGCTTATTTTGGTAGGTAAAATTTTGATGGCAGCGCTGTCGCGGGTGGATACTATTGGACAACAACCGCCAGATTTTTATCTTTATATTGATGAGTTCCAAAATGTTACCACTGATTCTATTTCAACAATTCTTTCAGAAGCGCGTAAATATCGTTTAGGGTTAATTATTGCTCATCAATTTATTTCTCAAATAGATGATAATATCAAAAACGCCGTGTTTGGAAATGTTGGATCAATGTCTATTTTTCGTGTTGGCGCTGAAGACGCAAAGTTTTTAGAAAGTCAATTTTTGCCGACATTCACAGCCGCGGATATTATGAAAATTCCAAATTATAATACTTACTTGAAATTATTAGTGGATGGTTTCCCAGCTAAACCGTTTAATATTGAGCCTGGGCGCACAAAAGAAGGATCGGCCGAATTTGGGGCTCTTATTAAACAATATTCTCGTGCCACTTATGGACGCGACCGTGTGCAAATTGATAAAATAATTATGGATAAATACAGAAATACATCAGGGTCTGGAAAGAAATAACACCCCTAATTTCGCATAGAAGATGAGTGAAAATTGAACAAGTTATTTTGTTATAGAGCTTAGGGCTCATACGCAAATAATATTTTAGAATGGAAATAACACAAAGCAAAAAGAAACCAAAAGGGTTTTGGGCTAAATTACCAAAGCCCTTTTTTGCGCTTGCGCCTATGTCTGATGTTACGGATATAGCTTTCAGGCAGATAATTGCTAAATATAGCGCGCACGGAAAAGCTTTTGGTGGACCTGATGTATTTTGGACAGAATTTATTTCTTGCGATGGATTATGCAGTTTGGGTGGTAAACATATGTTGCGCGACCTTGAATATGACAAAAAAGAAAAACCGATTGTGGCGCAAGTGTTCGGTTCTAATCCTGATACATTTTACAAAACAGCGCAGATTATTAAAAAGCTGGGCTTTGATGGAATAGATATAAATATGGGGTGCCCGGATCGCAAAATAGAAAAACAAGGCGCTGGCGCTTCTTTAATGAAAAATCCGAAACTTGCTACGGAAATTATTTATGCCACGAAAGAGGGGAGTGGCGATATGTCAGTTTCTGTTAAAACACGAATTGGTTATAATAAAAATCAAATTGAGGAATGGGTTCCAACGCTTCTTGAAACTGACATAGCGGCGATCACAATACACACGCGCACACGAAAAGAAATGTCACTTGTGCCTGCCAATTGGGAACATATCGCGCGCGCTGTTCATCTTGCAAAAAAAACCAACACACTAATTATTGGCAATGGCGGTATTAAAAGTTTAGCAGAAGGTCAGCAAAAAGCGCGAGAAACTGACGCGGATGGAATAATGATTGGTTGCGGAATATTTGGCAACCCCTGGTTTTTTAACTCAAGAGTATCATATGACGATATTCCTCTAATTAAACGTTTAGAAACACTCGTAGAACATGCTAACCTTTTTGAAAAAAAACTCGGCGATATAAAAAATTTTGCAATTATGAAAAAACACTTCAAAGCGTATGTAACCGGCTTTGATGGCGCCAAAGAATTAAGGCAAAAACTAATGGAAACAAACAACGCAAAAGAAGTAGAAAATGTAATTAAAACATATAAAAAATTTTAAAAAGTCGTAATGTCACTAAGTTACTTCTTGTCATCCCGCACGAACTTTTCTTGTTATTCCATACGAAACAGTTGTCATCCCGCGCTCTGGGTCCAGAAATCGTGGCTATACCCCTGGATTCCGTTTTTCAACGGAATAGACCTGTCCCTTAATTAGTTTTGTAACGAGATTTCCATATTTTGAGTAGAATTTTTTATAAATTTTTTAAGTTCACCCTGTTAAATAGTCGCGAAGCGAATTTAACAGGGCAAGTGCCTAGTATAGGTGTAAAAATTTAGAAAAAATTATGCTAAAATATGGGAATTGTAGTAGAAACTAATTAAGGGGCAGGTCTAATAACAAAGAAAAAACAAATTAGTTTTTAGAAAATAGACAGGTCTAATGGTATAGGGGACATAAAAGCTGAAATCTAGGACGAATTTAGGAATGTTATTTCTTTCCAGACCCTAAATAATTTTCTGGATATTTTTAGAACAAAATGTTAGAATACTAAATTATGGATACTTTTGGCATACTTTTTGGTTCACAGGCTCGTGTAAAAATTATGAGGCTTTTTCTGCTTAACTCAGAAAGTGTTTTTGAAAATGCAGATATTTCAAAACGAAGCAAAGTGTCTTTATCAACAGTACGAACAGAAATAGCATGTTTGTTAAAAGCAGGGCTTATTAAAAAAACAAGTTTTTTTAAAGAAGTTCCAGCTAGAACGAAAAAAGGCAAACCAACCAAAAAACGAGTATCAGGATGGCGACTAGATAACTCCTTTACGCTTTTGCGCCCTCTTCGCAGTTTTTTAATTAATACCGAGCCGATGCGTAAAGAAGAAATTTTAAATAAATTTAAACATGCTGGTCGTTTGAAACTTTTAGTTATTGCGGGAACTTTTATTCAAAACGAAGATAGCAGGGTGGATCTTTTAATTGTAGGGGATAACATAAAAAAAGCAGTTATTGAAAACGCGCTCTTGTCTATTGAATCTGAAGTAGGAAAAGAAATTTCATATGCGTATTTTGACACACAAGAATTTTTATACCGTGTTGAAATTTGTGATAAGTTTGTAAGAGATGTATTTGATTATGCTCATGAAAAAATTATCAACAAACTCAGTTTTTAGAGTTTGTAAATACTTAAAAATTATAGGATGTTAGTGTTAGTGAAGGAAGTTCGGCTTCTTTCGTTGTTGACTTTTTATTAAATTAGTTTAGTTTACTATATAGTATATAGTAGAAAAGGAGCCCTTAGACCTCCCATGGTTTAAGGGGTTTTTCTTTTTTAACCTTATAAATATTAAGCAAACATTCCAACTATTTTTCAAATTTTTTATGACATAATATGATACAAATGATATAATATACTTATGTTTAACAATAAAATACGCGTGGGTGTATTGCGTGGTGGCGTAAGTTCAGAATACGAAGTTTCTCTACAAACAGGAGAAACCGTACTTTCTGCTTTACCGACCGATAAATATAAAACCCTTGATATTCTTATAACAAAAGATGGGCAGTGGCATTTGAATGGTTTTTCCGCAAATCCCGCGCAAGTTATTAATAGTGTTGATGTTATTTTTAATGCTTTGCATGGGCAATATGGCGAAGATGGAAAAGTTCAGCAGATATTTGAGATGTTTAAGATTCCGTATACAGGGTCTGCGGTTGTACCGTCTGCTATTAGTATGAATAAAGGACTTGCAAAACATTGTTTTGGTTTTCACAACACCAAAACTCCCAAAAGTAAAACAATAAAAATTGGAGATAATGTGTCGGCAGAAATCTCTGCTTTGTTGGACACACTTCCTCCTCCATATATTGTAAAACCAATTTCTGGTGGATCTTCCGTTCTCATGGTCGTTGCGCGGAATTTTGATGAGCTTTTGCGCGCGACCAACAATATTTTAGAAACAAACCAAGTCGCGCTTGTGGAAGAATATATACAAGGTAGGGAGGTAACTTGCGCAATTGTGGATAGTTTGGAAAAACCAAAACTTTTTCCTTTGCCACTATTGGAAATTATTACACCAGACAATGATGAGATATTTAGTTATGACACAAGATATAAAGGTGAGGCCACGCAAATGTCTCCAGCCAATATAGAAAAAAATATTGCAGAACAAATTAGACAAATAGCAATGGATATGTACAAAAAAATTGGTTTGAGGCATTACGCAACTGCAGATTTTATTGTGTCTCCATCAGGAATATATTTACTTGAATTTAACAGCTTGCCCGGATTTTCAGAATTTTCCGCAATGCCAAAAATACTTAAAGCGGATAACTTGGGACTGGACGAATTTTTTGATCATATTGTTACTTGCGCTTTGGGCAAGTAGTAAAATAGCGCATGCAAGTTTTCTTTTTTGAATTACAAGTAAAAGCAATCTTATGTTAAAAAAAGATATCATTATTCAAAACTTAAAAACTACTTATTACCAAAGCGAGGTCTTTAATAAAGATAATGCTTTGATTTTTTTGCACGGGTGGGGGAGTGAACCACAAATTTTTAACGATTTACTAAATCAAAACCGTAACTCTATAGCTATTGCCTTGCCCGGGTTTGGTGGAAGCGAGACGCCAAAGCGAGCATGGTTTGTTAGTGATTATGCGAATTTTTTAAAACAGTTTTTAGAAAAGTTACAAATAAATAAACCTATTTTAATAGGACATTCTTTTGGAGGAAGCGTAATTATTAAATATTGCGCGCATAATAAAATTGCTAAACAAATCATTCTTATTAATAGTGCTGGTATTAGAAAAAAAGGAATTAAAATTTTCTTGTATTTAATTTTAGCTAAAATTTTTAAGACAATTTTTTTAATTCCTGGAGTAGCTTTGCTTAAAAACAAAATAAGAAAAAGGTTTTACTCTCATATCGGTGCTACGGATTATCTTAATGCGGGTCCTCTTAAACAAACTTTTCAAAATATCATCAACGAAGATTTAAGTGAGGATATGATAAAAACAAAAACAAAAACAACTTTAATTTGGGGAGAAAGAGACCAAGAAACACCACTAAAAAATGGTTTGTTAATGCAGAGTTTAATTCCACAAGCGGAAATGTTTATCGTTCGGGAAGGCAAACACTTTATGTTTGACAACGAAGAGTTTAATAGAATATTTTTCAAACAAATCAATGCTAATTAAAAATCTTCTTTATGTCCTTCAAAGTGAAAACTATAATCTTCCGCGTTTTTGGAGGTTTGTTTACACACATTTGATATGGTGGAAATTAGAAAAAAGACAAAAACTTAAGTGGACACCTAAAGCTATTTTTTTATATAGCGGGACGGTATCTATCATATTAATTTTACTCGCGCTGTCTTATTTTTTCTGGAAATCAAAAGGATTAATTTTATTGTTCATAATTCTTATACCATTTTTACCCGTGTTGCTGGGCTTGGTTGTATTGTTATTTACGCCTTTAGATTTTTATCTAAAAGGAAAATTAGTAAAACAAGCGCAAAGTATATTATTAAAAACCCAAATCACAGTTATTGGTATTACTGGCAGTTATGGTAAAACTAGTGCCAAAGAAATCCTAACCACAATTTTAGGAGAAAAATACAAAGTTTTGAAAACTCCAGGGAATGTTAACACAGACACAGGAATAGCAAACTTTATTAAAACAAACGCTTCGTTAATTGCCACCGCTGATATTTTAATCGTAGAAATGGGCGCATATGGTCCGGGAGAAATTACAAAAATTTGTAAAATGGTTTGCCCCCACTATTCTATTTTAACGGGAATAAACGAGACCCATATTGAAAGGTTTAAAACTCTAGATAGAATTATAAAAACAAAATTTGAGTTAATTGAAAATACTAAAAAAATGGCGTTTTTGAATTTTGACAATGAAAATATTAAAAATAATTATTTGCGTTTTGACAAAGGTCATTGTATTAGAGTAACCGCGCAAGAAGTAAGTAATATAAAAATTTTAGATGAGTTTAAGGGGATTGCTTTTCAGTATCAAGGAGTTAATTTTCAAACTCAACTTTTGGCAGAACATAATATCATTTTAATTTTACTATGCGCGCGAATTGCTCAAGAATTAAAAATGGACTTAACACAAATTCGTGATGCTGTGAAAAAAATAAAGCCCATTATTCACCGCCAACAATCTGTATACAATACCAATACTGATATTCTGGTTATTGATGATAGTTATAATGCTAACTTTAATGGCATAAAGAGTGGTTTAAAAGTACTTCAGAGGGCAAAAGGCAGAAAAGTGGCACTTACTCCTGGGGTTGTGGAACTTGGCGATATGACAAAAGAAGTGCATAATAAGATAGGAATATTATATACTCAAAATGTTGATTTGGCTCTTTTAATAAAGACACAAGGAACAGATTATATGGTGGAAATATTCAAGCAAATAGGATTCAAAAATTATAAAATATACCAAAACACCAAAGAAGCGCATGATGATCTGGGTAATATATTACAAAAAGGGGATACAATTATTTTCCAAAACGATTTAACAGATAATTATTTTTAGGACTTAACTAAAATAGAAATTTTATGGATACAGACAATAAAAAAATAAATATAGGGGTATTTTTTGGTGGCAAAAGTCCAGAACACGATGTTTCAATTACTACTGGGCAATTTACCATTGTAGGATTAAAAAAATTGGGATACTCTGTAACTCCTATTTATTTAGACAAACAAGGCAAATGGTATATTGATGAAAAACTTGGTTTTCTAAAAACTTTTCTTGAAACAGAAAAAAAAGAGAACTATTTACACGTGCTCACTCCTTCTTTTTTTGACATTAATTCATCTGTGGCTAGTCAAAAAATTGTTTTTCAAAAACAAGGTTTAATACGCAAAAAAATAATTATTGATGTTGCTTTTCCCACCTTTCATGGGTTAAATGGAGAAGATGGCACAATTCAAGGATTGTTTGAATTATTAAATGTGCCGTTCGTAGGCTGTGGGGTTGCTTCTTCCGCTTTAACTATGGACAAAATTTTCACCAAATTAATTTATAAAAGTAAAAATATCCCTACCCCTGATTTTCTATCTTTTAATAGTTTTGAGTGGGAAAAAAACGAAGATGATATATTACAAAAAATAACAAAAAGTTTGAAATGGCCAATTTTTGTAAAACCAGCGCGACTTGGATCTTCCATAGGAATTACTAAAACGCAAAATCACGAAGAATTAAAAATGGCTTGCGAATTAGGTTTTCACTATGACGAACGAATTATTGTTGAAGAAGCGGTGGAGAATTTGATAGATTTAACTTGCTGTGTTATAGGCAATGAATACACTCAAACATCTTTAGTACAGGAAACATCTTTCACAGAGGGTCTTTTAAGTTATGAAGACAAATATCTAAAAGATGGCGGCACGCAAACTGGGCAAGCGCAAAATAGTATAATTATTCCCGCGCGTATTGACGAAGAAACTACAAACAAAATCCGCGAAATGTCCGCGCAAATTTTCAAATTGTTTGATTGTTCGGGAATTGCCAGGGTGGATTTTCTCTACAACAAACAAATAAAACAACTTTACGCAAACGAAGTGAATACTTTACCCGGAACCCTTTATCATCATTTATGGGAAAAGAGCGGTTTAAAATTTGAAGAACTTTTAGAAAAATTAATAAACTGGGCGCAAAAAAAACATACTACAAAAAACAAAATAATCTACTCATTTGATTCTAATTTGTTACAAATCACCAAAGCAATCAAATTGGGACTTAGAAATAATTCATCCGCTGACTGAATGACTGAATGTCGGAGATCTATCGGAGCCGAGCTCTGATAGACTCATTGATAATTTATTTTTCACTTTGAATTTTTACTTTGAATTTTTTACTTAGGCCTCGTAAATAAATATGGCGTGAAGATGGGATGAAGTTCGGTAGGTTATTTTTTTACGAGGCCTTAGGAGCTCAACTCCTAAGTAGCTTGGAGGCTAAGTGTTCTCAAGTTGATCTGTTAAATCATTTTTTCTGTTACTACAAAATGCTACTCCTCATTCCTTTATCTTCTTGAGTTGTCAACCCGATTATCCAAGCAGGCTGTCTAAAAACCCCAATTTTGACGCTTTTTTGAAAATTTTTTGGCTAATCTTAGCCCTGCAAATTTCAAAAAACCGAGTTTTTAGACAGCCTGCAAGGAAAGCCCTTGGATAAATTATTGGAGCCCAACCTCAATAGATCTTTGGGTTAACCCTGCCAAGTTAACTGGCGGAAGTATAAGAAATTTGATAAACTATTGAAGTATAAAATAATAGAAATATAAAAAATAAAAAAATCTGCCTAAACTTTACAAAGTAAAGCATGGCGCAATAAAAATTCCCGACCAAGATAGCACCTCCTCATCAGGAGACGCTCTTGGTCGGGTCGTAGTCATCGAAAGATGCTATGGGCAGTTCGAAAGGGCTGTCGTTTTCTCTAGTGGGGAGATTTTTGTTACAAAAATATTCTTGTCAGAAATTAAACCCGACCAAAACAATGAATAATTTTAAAATCCGAGAAATTGAAAATGGTGAAAATTTTGACCCAAGTATTTTTTGTGAAAATGTTCCATTTACGCAAGCGAGTTTTTATGGAGATTGGCAAAAAAATTTAGGCAGAATAGTAAAAAGATTTTTAGTATCTAGTGATAAAGAAATTGTCGCTTATTTTCAAATAATCAAATATCCGCTTTTGCTCGGCAAAAGCTATTTTTACATACCTTATGGACCAATTACAAAAGATTTTTCTGCAGATTTTTTTACTTATATCAGACAAGAATTAAAAAAAATTGCTAAAACCGAAAATGTTGTTTTTGTCCGTCTTGATTTTACTCCACCAATTCCAAATGATATTCTTTCAAAATTTTTTACGAAAGCGCCATTTTATACCTATCATTCTGCGTATTTTCAACCACGAATGGAATGGTTTCTTGGTTTAGAAAAATTAGAAAACGAGATACTTATGGAAATGTGGAAATGCACGAAAAAACCCGTTACTCAATACGATTAGCAGGTAAAAAAGAAATAACAACAGAAATTATTACTGAGGATTTTGAAAAATATTTTGAAGTTTTTTATAAATTAATGACAGAAACAGCAAAAAGAAATGGGTTTAGTCTTCACCAAAAAAATTATTATAAAAATATTTTTGAAAGTCTTTCTAAAATAAATTCTTATTTATCAATAGCAAAATATAAAGAGAAAATCCTCTGTATTTATCAGGTGGTTATTTATGGAGAAGTAGCCAACTATATTTATGGTAGCTCAAGCAACGAAGAGCGAAATCGAAATGCAACCTATGCAACTCACTGGGAAGCGATTAAGTATGCAAAACAGCTTAATTGTAATTATTATAACTTTGGTGGCATAGAAAAGGACAATTTATTAAATAAAGGAATGGTTACTTTAACTTTATATAAAAAGAAATTTGGAGGAAAGGAGATCGCACACTCTGATTTTTTCGATGTTGTTGTAAGTTCATTTTGGTATCGTCTTTATAATTTTAGAAAACTAATAAAGAAAATTAAATAAAAAAATCCTAAAAAATTAATTGTCTTGGTAGGTATCCGATACCTACCAATATAAATATGATACTTATTTATCAAGGTAGGACATTTCTATGTGGTTCTATTGGGGCATTATCATTTTGGAATGACATTGCCATTTTTGGTCTTGTGTTATTAAAGATTTTGGATATACTAATGTAATACTCTGTGGGAGGAAGTGGTTGATTATTTTAGAGTTTTTGTGTAATGTTTGTTTAGTTATTATTTTCTGCACACTGCGCATGGTAAGTGTTTAGTTTGGTCCGTCCCAAGTATTTTGGGCCCGTAGCTCAGTTGGCTAGAGCGCCTGTTTTGCACTCAGGAGGTCGCAGGTTCAATTCCTGTCGGGTCCACCAAACGAAACATTGTCGGAATTAAGAAAATGGAGCGATTTTGCGGGAGCCAAAATCGCGCTGTCATTTTTTTCAAAACCCTTTCCGCCTACGGCGGAAGCCGTGAATTCCCAAAGCTCCCCCCAATTGCATGAAAGCGTTTTGTCTTTGAGAATAGGGTTAGAGCCGATTTTTTGGAAAAACTCTTTCCATGCGAAATAATTTTCGCCTTTTTCCAAAATAACGGCTTCTCTCAAAGACAAAACGAAACTCCGCAAGGGTGAAGAAGCGAATACTTGGAGCTTCTGCAAGACCTTTTGAGAATTTTTACGAGCTTTGCGAAGTAAAAAGTCCAAAAGGTGTACAGAACCTGTAAGGTTCGACCCAATTTTTTCTCTGTTGCCCAAAATCCTTAAAACTCTCCTCAAACTTTGCCTTCTGACGAAGGAGAAGGTCTTTTCGTTGTAGATAAATATCGCGTTCAATGTCGCCGTCAAGATAAATGGAAACAAGTTTGTCCAGCTTCTCCTTCGTCTCGGAAAGTTTGGTTTTAAGATTTTGGGCAACACTTCCTCTTTCGGAAATTGACTCTTTGTCCCACAAGTCAATTTGCTTTTCCATGTTCTCAATTTCTGAAAGAGGAAGCGACACTGATTGAAGCAGATTTTTTGCTTGCGAAATGAGTGCGGAAGAAGATAGATACGGCTGACGACAAACACCTTTCTTTTTGGTACAGCGATAGTAAGTATATTTCGTGCCAAAACGATTTGTCGCATATTGAGCCGTAATCATACTTCCGCACTCACCACACCGAGCAAACTGTGCAAAGGGAAAATGATTTGGTACTTTTTGCACGCGAGGACGAGATTTTTTCGCAAGCATTTTTTGGACTGCTTCAAACAGTGTCGGAGAAACAATTGGCGCAAAGCTTCCGTCGTAATACTCGCCTTTGTGATAGGTAAAGCCGAGATATACACGATTTGAGAGCATGCGAGCGACGGAAGCTTTGGCAGGTGGCGTTCCCTTCGTACTCACGCCGTGATCCGCCAAAAAGTCCGTCGAGGCGAGTGGTTGGTGCGCGCTCCCTTTGGCTATGTGAATAATCCCAAAACGAGAAATATTGAACCTCATCCGACTAGATCTCGTATCGTGGTA
>JAHIYV010000103.1 GCA_018814635.1 Patescibacteria group bacterium
AGAACCCGCATTTTTTTTCAATATCATTACCGCTTTAGGTAAATCTCCTCCCGCTTCTTCAAGCGCTTTTTTGCATTGCATTACCGAAATGCCTGTGTTTCCTCGTAATTCTTTTATTTGTTTGATTGTAACCATACTTATGTTTTAATTTTTTTAAGTTTTTAAAATTTTAAAAATTCGCATATTATTTTTTATTTCCAACCTTATGGTTGTAAAATATCTTCTATTCGCCCATTAATTGAAACAATGATATTATCAACTGTTAGAAATTGCTTTAATGTTTCTCTAATTTGAGATCTAATTGCACTTGTTGCGCACGAACCGCCAATGCCAGCTTGTAATTGTTCATTAAAATCAACTTTCGCTATTCTGTTTTTAATACTTAAGCTTTGAATTTTAACTCCTGCATTAATATTGCTAAAAAATCCCTGATCTATCTCATTCTGTGTCGCTCCTTTTATAAGTTCCGTTAACGCGGCTCTTGCCACTTCTTGAGTCTTAGATATTTTACGCTCTACCGCCACGGTTTTTGTACAATCATAGGGTGGTTCATTCATGTGACGCGGATCAACTAAAAATATTTTAATGCTCATTGTTTCTGGATCATTTTGTGTATAAAGCCATTCAAATTGATTCTCGGGAACCATTGTCCAATCGCTAAAATTAACAAATTTTCCATTTCTTACTACTTGACGCGTGTAATTATTAGCTGACATATCGGCATTTGCTTTTGCCCAAATAGCCCATTGTTCTTTGTCTTTATTTAAAAAAGCTGTAATGTACTCAATATTATTGTTATTATTAAATTTAAAAATAGACGCTCCCACTATGTGACCATCATCAAATCCAACAAGCACTTGATTGTTACCAATAAATTTAAACTCCGATGGACTATTCCAAACAACAGATCCTAACACTGGCGAGAAAGGAATGTTTGTTTGAAGATTATCCCAATTTTGTATAATATTTTGAATTATTATAATCTCCTCCGTTGATGTAGTAGCAACTTGTGTTTGCGAAGTAGTGGTTGCTGTTAACTGAGGTGTTGAGGGAACCACATCAACAGGCGCTTCGGTCTTTTTTCCAGTCAGCACAAAATACCCTGCCACACTAACAAGAATAACAATAATTACCACCATTAAATTTGCAAATCCTTTTTTATACATATTTTTTATTAAACTATTTAGATACTTCAATAATAAACTATAAATTATAATTAAATCCCACCATATAGAGCTTTTATTATTGCTCTATAAAAGAGGGTTGGTTGTTTTCTTGCTAACATCAAGGCCATCTTTTTCTTCTTCTGGCACTTGTGTTGGTGTTTGGTCCTGTCCTTTTTTGTACGCAGCAACAATTTGCGCTGTAAAAAATTTAATACTTGCAAGAGAAGAATCATTTGCAGGAATTGGAAAATCAACTAGATCCAAATTACAATCGGAGCTTGCAAGCGCAATAATAGGAATACCAATACTCTTCGCTTCTGCAACTGCAATACTTTCCTTTTGGGGATCAATAACAAAAAGCGCTTTGGGTAACATTTCTAATAAAGAAGTTATTCCTCCAAAATTTTTTTCTAACCGTTCAATCTCGCGATCAATCATTAGCTTCTCTTTTTTTGTGTACTTATCTAATTCACCTTTCTCTTTTTGTTCAGTAAGTTCTTGTAATCGTTTAATTCGTTTTTTAATCTCATCAAAGTTGGTCAACGAACCCCCAATCCACCTTATTACAACATAAGGAGCATTGAGCTGCATAGCTGCTTCTTTGATGACGCCTTGCGCTTCGTTTTTAGAACCAACAAATAGGATCTTTTTTCCTTCTTTTGCCAATGACTCAACAAAACTTAATGCTTTTAATAACGACTGCTCCGTCTTCTCCAAATTAATAATCTCTATATTGTTCTTGGCGCCATAAATAAACTTTTTCATAGAAGGATGTCGTCGAGAGCGCGAATACGCATAATGCGCGCCAACACCAAACATCGCTTCCACAAGCTTATTATTCTTTTTTTTCTGTATTGTATTGATTGTTTCCATATATATTTATACAAAGGAGTATATCAAAATCTTTCACCAAACGCAACCCCAAGTCTTGTCTAATCCCTAATGTCCCCTGAAACGGTATCCCGTTTTGACGCTAATGTCCCCTGAAATGAAAAAAGGGTTGCGTTATACAAAGCACTTTTCATAATAATGGTATATGAACATTATTATGAAAAATGTACGAA
>JAHIYV010000104.1 GCA_018814635.1 Patescibacteria group bacterium
TAAATTAAACATTGTTGCATATTATTTATTCATTTTTACTTCACACAAAGCAGCGTCTGATTTCATTTGATTTACCAATTTCCAAAGGCTATTGGCTCGGACAGGTGAGAAATTTTCCCTTAACCCCATTTTATCAATAAAATATAAATCAGTGTTTTTAATATCTTCTGGTTTCTGGCCAGACAGAATCTTTATCAACAAAGCAATAATTCCTCTTATCATAAGAGAGTTGCTGTCAATATCATAAAAAACTCTTCCATTTTCAAATGTGGAATGAAACCATGTCTTTACTTGACAACCTTTAATAAGATTATTTTCTGTTTTATATTTTAAATTGATTGGCGGCATTTTTTTCCCCTCTTTAATCAGATAGCTGTCTTTGTCCATGCAATCATGGGAAGTTTTAAATTCGCTAATAATTTCTTTTTGAATCTCTTGTATGGTCATTTATTTTTTATTGAATAAATTAGTGCTTAAATATTTTTCTCCCCTATCCGGAAAAATGACTACAATTGTTCCTGATTTTATCTTTTTGGCAACTTCAAGCGCTGCATACATAGCGGCGCCACTGCTCATTCCAACAAAAATTCCTTCTTTTTTAACGATTTGCCTTGTCATTTCAAATGCAGTTTCAGTTTCAACCATGATTGTTTCGTCAATTTCTGAAGGGTCGTAAATTGACGGCACTATCGCTTCTTCCATGTTTTTTAATCCTTGTATATAATGACCCTTTACTGGCTGCGCGCAAACAATTTTTATTTTTGGATTATTTTCTCTTAGGGCTTTTCCTACTCCCATAATTGTGCCTGAAGTTCCTATTGCAGAAACGAAATAGTCAATTTTGCCATTTGTTTGTTTCCAAATTTCCTCGCCTGTTGTTTTATAATGCACAATTTTGTTATATTTATTTGAAAACTGATCCGGCATAAAATATTTTTTAGGATTTGCTTTGACAAGTTTTCTTGCTTTAGTTATCGCGCCATCAGTTCCCAATTTTGCGTCTGTTAATGTAACTTTTGCGCCAAAAGATTCAATCATTTTTATTCTTTCAACAGACACTGCTTTACTCATAACAATTTCAACATTATACCCTTTCACTACCCCAATCATCGCCAATCCAATGCCCGTATTCCCAGATGTCGGTTCAATTATTGTTTTTCCTTTTGTCAATATACCCTCTACCTCTGCTTGCTCAATCATCTTTAATGCTATTCTATCTTTTATGCTACCTGTTGGATTATTCCCTTCAATTTTAGCATAGATGAAAACATTTTTATTCGGATTCAATCTATTTATTCTAACAAGAGGGGTGTCACCAATGGTTTCTAATATGTTTTCGTATATCATAATTCGTAATGTTATTGGTTAAATAAACATTTTTTGAATTTTTTTCAACGCTTCACATAAAAAATCTATTTCCTCCAAAGTATTATAAAAAACCAGAGACGCCCTAACGCTGCCTTCGGTTTTATAATGTTCCCAAAGTGGTTGCGTGCAATGGTGGCCTGTACGCACCGCAACACCCATTTTATCTAACATTGTTCCAGTGTCATATGGATGAACATTGTTAAGTAAAAACGAGAAGAGGCAAATTTTGTTTTTTGCTGTGCCATATAATTTCAATCCATTTAAGGTCGTCAGATTAGCTGTTCCATAATCCAACAACTTTTTTTCATAATTTTGTATATTATCTAATCCTATGCCTGTTAAATAATCCATGGCCACGCCTAATCCAATGGCCCCGATATAATTAGGAGTGCCTGCTTCAAATTTAAAAGGCAAATCAGCATAAGAAGTATGCTCAAATGTAACACGATCAATCATGTCTCCACCGCTTTGATATGGAGGCATTTCATTTAACCATCGCTCTTTCCCATATAAAACTCCTATTCCTGTGGGTCCGTATATTTTATGCCCTGAAAAAGCGTAAAAGTCGCAATCCATATCCTGAACATCAATTTTTTGATGTTGAATTGCCTGAGTTCCGTCTATTAAAACAGGAATATTATTTTCATGAGCAATGGCTGTAATTTCTTTAACAGGATTAATAGTGCCAAGGGAATTTGAAACATGAACAACGGCTACTAATTTTGTTCTGGAATTAATTAATTTTTTGTATTCATTCAACAATAATTCACCTTTATCATTAAAAGGAATTACTCTTAGTTTAGCGTTTTTTCGAGTGCACATTATCTGCCAGGGAACAATGTTGCTATGATGCTCCATTTCAGACACAATAATTTCATCATTTTCTTTTACATACGCTTCTCCAAAAGAATAAGCAACCGTGTTAATAGAAGCAGTGGTTCCATAAGTAAAAATTATTTCATGGTTATGTCGGGCATTCAAATAATTTTGGACTTTTGTTCTGGCTAATTCATACATATCAGTCATTTGCCCGCTTAAATAATGAATCCCTCTGTGAACATTGCTATTATGTTCAGAAAATAATTTACTCATTGTATCTATAACAATTTTTGGTTTTTGAGTGGTTGCTCCATTATCAAAATAAACCAAAGGCTTTCCATAAACTTTTTGATTAAGTATTGGAAAATCATTCCTTATCTTTGCTACATCAAAAACCGATATTTGACCAGTGTTTTTTGTTTTGTGTATTTTCATAAATTTTTTGTTCGTTAATTCGTTAATTCAACAATTAACAAAATTAAAAAATA
>JAHIYV010000105.1 GCA_018814635.1 Patescibacteria group bacterium
CATCCTGCGCGAACTTCTTGTCATCCCGCGCTTTGATACGGGATCCAGAAATCGTATTATGCTCCTAAATTCCGTTTTTCAACGGAATAACAAAAAACACGACAAAGAAAAAAACAAATTAATTTTTAGAAAATGGTATAATATTGTTTAATAAAATCGTTTTTGTAATTGAAAAAATCATCGTCTAAAATTGATTGGCGGATGTTTTTTACGAGATGGTTTATAAAATATAGGTTATGAATTGATGCTAGTGTTGCGGCGAACATTTCTTTGGCTCGAAATAAATACGCTAAATACGCGCGGGTATAATTTTTACAAGCGTAACACCCGCACTCTTTTTCTATTGGTGTAAAGTCGTTCGTAAATTGAGAGTTGTTTATATTGATTCGTCCCTGTTTTGTATATAAAGTTCCATTACGCGCCATACGGGTCGGCGCCACACAATCAAACAAATCACAACCATTTTCCACTCCACCAAAAAGATCCATTGGTTCGCCAATACCGAGCAGGTGGCGCGGTTTATCTTCCGGTAAAATATCATTAACCCAACCCACAACGGTGTCCATATCTTCTTTGTCAAACGACCCGCCTATACCAAAACCGTCAAAATCCATCGCAGAAATTACGCGCGCGGATTCTTTTCTTAAATCTTCAAAACGCCCTCCTTGGACAATACCAAAAAGTGCGCGCTTTTCTTTATTTTCTGATAAAAGTTTGTTGTGATGATATAAACTCCTTTCCGCCCATCTATGTGTGCGATTCATTGCTTCTTTTTGATATTCATACGGCGCGCGTGGCGAAGTGCATTCATCAAAAGCGAATATCATATCAGCTCCAATATTGTGCTGTATTTCCATTGATCGTTCTGGTGTAAAACGATGCTCGCTTCCATCTAAATGCGATTTAAAAGTAATCCCCTCCTCATCTATTTTTGCAAGTGCAGATTGTTTTTGAACTGATTGTTTTTGGATAAATTTTCTTAACTCATCTTCATCTGTCAAATTCTCCCGCCTGTCTTCTCCTTTTGCGATTTTGCTGACATTTTCACCAAAAGCCACGCCAAGTGAAAATGCCTGAAATCCACCAGAATCAGTCATTGTTGGTCCTTGCCAATTCATAAATTTACGCAGTTTTCCACTATTTTTGAGTATTTGTTCGCCGGGTTGTAAATAAAGATGATAAGTATTAGCAAGAACAACTTGCGTCCCAAGAGCCAACACCTGCTCAGGACTTACAGCTTTAACTGTCGCTTTTGTTCCAACAACTACAAATGACGGAGTCTGAATATCACCGTGAGGGGTATTAAGTATTCCCGCGCGCCCAAGCTTGCCTTTGATTGTTTTGTTTGTTGTAAATTTAATTCCTAACATTGGTTGAATACTATCATAAACAAAATTTATTTTGTCACCACTTAACTTTTCCTCGTGATTTACGGTGAAATGATAATGCAAAACGATGCGCTTCGTTGTTGGCAAGTAAAATTTGTTTTTCGTATTTTTCTTTGATAAGTTGGTCTCCTAATATACTGCTAAGTTTATGGTTTTTATTTTTTATTATACTTATAACAGAAATTTTAACACCCTTCTCTCTTAAAATTTGTTCAACAATATTTTTTTGTACTGTCGCGCCATTTACTACAATCACTTGTGGAAGTTGCCACTCTGAATGCGCAAAACGCCAAATAATCAATTCGTGTAAAGCTTTTGTGTCATCCGCACCTTGAAAACCTTTGATCTTGTATTTTCGTTGTTTGCTTTTTTGAACTTCCCCTTTTTCCACAACAACCATTACGCCAACAACGAACATTCCAGATATATGAGCAATATCATATGCCTCAATATGCAAACTAGCTGGCGTTGTAAATGAGTCCTCTTTGGTAAGAGCAATATCTTGAATATGCGTCAATTCAAAAAGGGTTTTTTTTATTCGCTCTGCTTTTTTAAATTCAAGCTTTTTTGCGGTGGCCATCATTTCTTTGTTTAAAACTTTAAGTAACTTGGAGGTTTCACCTCCAAAAAAAAGTTGTATATGCCGAATGGTTTTTTTGTATTCTTTTTCTGTAATTTCATCTGAGCACACGCCGGGGCAAAGTCCAGCTTGGCAATTAAAACACGGTTTACCAGAATGAGGCGCGCAGTTATCTCTAAAAGGGAAAATCTCCCGCACGATTTTAACCACCTCTTTAATTGGCGCGCTGCATGTAAATGGACCAAACTTACTTAAAATTTTTGGACCCTTTTTTTTCTTGATTATCACACTTTCGCGAACAATAAGAACTCGTGGAAATTTTTCGTCTGTTATAATAACAAAATTAGACTTTTTGTTAGCTGTCTTTTTGGTATTAAAAGAAGGATTATATTTTTTAATAAGGTTCACCTCCAAAATTAACGCTTCCAACACGGAATCAGTAGCAATAAACTCAACAGACTTCGCTGTTTCAACCAAGGAGGTAATTAATGACCCATGAGTATCAGCCAAATTTTTATTAAAATAATTTCGCATTTGCTCCCGCAAAGATGTTGCTTTGTTTATATAAAAAACTTTTCGTCGCGCATCACGAAAAAAATATACACCAGGAGTATCAGGGAGTTTTATTTTTTTTAGATCTTTTAACTCCATACATTTATATTTTACAATATTTTCAACCATAAAACCACTGGGCTTATATACGCAAATAAAAGACTTGTCCCGTAATTAGTTTTGTAGCGAAATTTTTAGATTTTGAGTAGAATTTTTTATAAATTTTTTAAGCTCACCCTGTTAAATAGTCGCGAAGCGAATTTAACAGGGCAAGTGCCTAAGTATAGGCGTAAAAATTTAGAAAAAATTATGCCAAAATATGGGAATTGTAGTAGGAACTAATTACGGGACAAGTCTAAAGAGTGGGAGACTCAAGACTTAGACTCTAATACAATATGTTTAGAACTAAGCATATTGAGAACAAGGGATGCTGCAGCAGCAAATGCGAACGCCCATACAATAGGTACATAAAATGAGACCAAGATCACAACCCCTAGCGTTAATACTTTTCCCATATTAATTGTTATCTCTCTTAATGTAGTAAATTCGTCAATGTAATGTCCTTGGTCTGCGGCAATTTCATACACCAAAGTATCAAAAGATGTCCGCATAAAGATACGCATTACGCTATGATACACGCCTACTGCGAAAATATGAAATGCTGTTACTACAAAAATTTTTAATACCCAACCAAATGAATAAAAAATACTGCTTAATTTTATTACACCCCCTTTTTGTGTTTTTTGATCAATATATTTTCCTGTGGAAAGTTGCACTATGATAGTTGCGCCGATAATAAAAGTAGAAACAGCTCCAACCTCCAAATAGCTTCCGTTTAAAATTTCAAATATAAATATTGGCCACACCGCAAGCCCAATAATATTTTCTGCTCCATCAGCAAAAAGAGGAACGATGAGTCCCCTGTTTTTCTTGGCAAAAAATTGTTGCCATGTTTTTTTATAAGACCAAGTATATTTTTCATGCGCAGGGGGAATTGTTCGAAAAGGTATACCTGATAGCAATAATAAAATAATTACAATTAAAAAAAGAATACTAAAACCAAAATGTATAATAATTACTCCTGCCACAATTGGTGTAAAAATACCCAAAAGTCCGCTTGCAGTAAAATGAATTGTTTTTGCAAGATAAAAAGAACCAAACCCGTTGGGTAAACGATTAGTAAAATATTTTTTCTTAGAAATAAAGCTCATTTTGTTTTTATGTATTTAACTACATATTTAAATATGTATATACTTATAATAAATCTTTTACTTCAACCCCTTACAATTTTGTGCCGGTTCATAACCAGCTTTTTTTGCTTCTGTAATTCCATTAAACCATATTTTGTTTTCTTCTTTTATGCGAACCGCGCCTGAACACCATGGAAAATGATATTTTGCGCCATTCTTTGACGCTACCACTGAACCCTTTTGCATCAAACCCTCATTAAAACTAGATGGGGTTTCTTGTATATTTGGTGGTGTATATAATTGCGCTTTTTGGCTAGAAGCCGATATTTTTTGTGGAAAAACAATAGGAGTTTTTTCTTTTATAACAGAAAGTCGTCCTAATCCAAAACTTGCAAAAGCCACAAGGATTATGGTGAAAACTACAAACAAATTATTGTTCAAGTTTAAAAACCTATTCCTTCTAGAATTTTCCTCTCTTGTCTCCCCTATCTTGATTTTTGTTTCAATATGTTCTATACTCATCAACAATTGTGTTTAAAA
>JAHIYV010000106.1 GCA_018814635.1 Patescibacteria group bacterium
AAAATATGAATGTGAAAAATTTCTGAACCAGATATTTGGTGTTAGATGATGTAAAAATTTTCTTTTGTTTTCTGATAAGAAAACTTGTTTTAAAAAATTTTCAAATTTCTTTTTCCGTTTTGGGTGGTGGGCAGAGGGGAATTAAAGGGGTGAATGCCCGAAGCCCAAAACTCCTTATTGTTTAATTGGTTTTTTCATTATAAATAAATATTTAAAACCTCTCAAATAAAAATTATATTGCCTTGCTCTATTGTGCCAAACCCCGGTGTTTGATGTTTGATTATGCCTTGTTAAACAAATAATATCCATTGGTTCAAAATATTTTTCTAGTCTTTGCCACATTAGAAATCCTACGGCAGTAAATTTCTTTTTAATCCACTGGTCAGCGATAACCCAACCCATAACCTTACCTGGTTTTAAAATTCTTGCGATTTCTGAAGCTGTTTTTTCTAACTCGTCATAAAATTCTGTTTTCTCGCAAGAAATTTTACCGATACATTTTTCATCTTCAGAGTACTTTATATTGTCCGAATATGGCGAGTCAATAAAAACAAAGTCAACAAAATTATCTTTGAGCGGGATTTTCCGAGAATCGTTTTTAATGATATCTGGGCGAACAATGTTTAAATCATAGCCGATTACTTTTCGGTTTAATTCTTTGGCTACATCTATCGTTGTTCCGCTTCCGCACATTGGATCAACAACCAAATCACCTTCTTTAGTATATCTTTGCAGTAAATTCCAAATTACAAAAGCTGGCGTTACGCCATTATATTTGTTGTTTCCGTGTGGCTTGTCGCCATAATTTTGCCTCGGAAAATCCCACAATGTTGTTGATTCAATTTGAAGTTTGTCCATAATCATTTTTTTGAAATAAGTTTTTCAATTTCAGGCTTGAAAGCTAAAATTTCTGTGGCCTTTATGTAATAACCAAGGTTTATCATCATGGGTGTAACCGCTGAAACTTTTTGTTGCGTAGGAATATTTTCAATAATCAGTTCGCCTTTGGCGTTAAATTGAGGGCCCTGAAATAAAACGCCCAAAAATACCAATCTCTTCCCGCCTAAATACGAGTTACCCTTTTTGTCGGTATAGCCATTTTCGTTTAAAACAAAAATTGGCGACCCCGAAGAACCGGGGAAACAAGCCATGTCTACGGCACCAACATTTTTATTATTAAAATCTGTTGCGGGGTGAGACGATGTAATACCTTTTCTAAAAAGTGGCAGATTGTTTTTTTGATCCCAAAGCCCGCTTGGATAGCCAACCATTACAACATCTTCTATCGCGCTCAATTCCTCTAATTTTGTATTGTCCCAAATTAAGTTTTCAGTAATAGGGATATGAAAAATCTCTTTTTGTTTCTGGTCTTTTATTTGTTGGAATAAAGGAGCGACAAAACAGAAACATAAATCTTGGTCTGGGTGAAAATGCCAATCTGTGGTAAAAGAAATGTTTATTTTTTCATCATCGGGGCTATCGCCATTTTTTGTGTGAAGAAAAAATTTAACCTCCTCTTTCTGATTGTTATTAACAACATGCTTATTAGTGATAATAACAGGCACAATTTTGTTGTTATCAAAAGCGAAGTTAAAGAAAAAACCTGTGCCTGTAGAATTATTACTTGCGATAAGCCTTACGGTGCTAAATAACATTTGTTCCGATGTTGTCTGTGGTTTCGTCATAATTATTTCAAAAGCTTTTTCAAATCATCAATAAATTTATCAAACATTTTTACCTTGTTGCTCTCCTCAATGTCTGTCTCGCTCAAAACATAACTGCCGTCGGTATCAACTTCAACAATTGCCCTGCCTTTCTTTGCGGGCTTTCTGACTGTTAGCGTTCCGTCCTCGTCCGGCGTTACAAAATAAACTTTGATATGATTTGTGGCTTCATCCGAAGCAAGTTTAATTTTCCAGTAACCAGTTTGGGCGATTCTCTCTCGCAGGGTAACTTTGCTGGACAACACAGCGACGACCTTGCTTGTTTTTGGATGATAAATAATCAAATCAACATCTGGCAAATGTGAACCGAACTCACCATAATCAACAATTAAATTTCTTTTTACCAAACTCAATTCTTTTGAAAGATTTGATCCATTTGTTCTCTCAAGACTATTTCCATTTACCACTTGCAAACCCAGAGCATTAACTTCATCCGTGATGATGTATTCAATCAATTTCTCCAAATTTTTACCTTTGAACGCTCGCCAAGATTGCTCGTGATCATCTCCCTTAAAATCTTTTTTGTGTTGTTCTTTTGCTTCTTTTAGAACATTTGAAATATGCCTGTATGCTTCCGCACCATGTTTTTTCTTTTTCGTATCGTAAATTTTGATGAGGTCTTGTATTGTCATAGTTTTATTTTTCCATTATTAAAATATATTCTGTTGGATAAACGGAAACTTTATTTTTATCATTTATACCGGCAAACCGGCCCGTCGTTTCATCTCTAACAGACGGCAAATTTTTTGACGGTATTTCTCTTTTGATAATATCGGCAATCTTAAATCCCAAGTTTTGCAGTTGCTCGACAAAAACTTCCGCATTAAGTATCTCAACGCCTTTCAAACTCGTATTGCCGATAACAATACAAGTTTTACCACCTTTTTTAAGCATTCTTTTCATCTCAACAAAAACTTGATTCATTTCGCTAAAGTAGGCAGAAACTTCTTCGGCGGTTTTTTTATCTTTTTTTAATAATTCGTTTCTTATTTTTTCAGCAAGCGCGCTATTCAAAACCAAATCTTTTTTGCTGTGATAAGAAGTGCCAATAAATCTTTTTCGAAAATCGCTTAAATCTTTTGTATATTCCAACCATAAAGCGGTAAGCTGGTGCAAATCAGCATACTCATAAGATGTTACATAAGGCGGTGAAGTAACAATCAAACTGACGCTGCTATCTTGTGCGGGAATAGTCCTTGCGTCCGTGCAAATTACCTTGCTCGGAACTTTCAAATAACCTTTTTCTGATAGCAATTCAAATAATCGCGCGTTGCCTCGCAACATCATTTTTATTTGTTTCAAAAATGTTTTAATTGGCTCTGACGGTTTTTTTTCAAAATCCCTCGTCGGTTTATTACTTTTTTGTAGCCATATTGAGCAATTTTTGAGAATGTTTGAAAATCCACAGAAAAAGAAATCTTGGACATCTCGATCTTTTATTTTTGAAATCTCAGCAAATATAAAAGCAAGTTTTCTTTTTTCTTCCGGCTTGAACCAATAATCAATCCTCTCGTGTTCGGGGGCTTTTACCCTTATTTTTTCATTATAAGTTCCCAATCTTTTTTGAAAAGTTGCGAACTCCTTTTCAATTTTGAAAGGATCAATTGCTGTGATTTTTGCTTTCGTAATCAAAACAGCGACAGGGTTAATGTCAACAGCAATAGACGGTCGTCCCATAACTTTTGATTCAACAAGAGTAGTCCCGCAACCGCCAAATGGATCGACAATTAAATCACCCTGCTTGGTATATTTTTCTGCCAAGCGAGAAACTATTTGAGGAATAAATTTTGCGGGATAACGGTGATACCCGTGCGTAGCATACGCCGTATCTTTTCTTGTTTTATCAGCAAACGCCCAAGATGGCTCAATCTTGATTTTGCGCAACAATTCAATTGTAGATTTGGTTTGTATCATATGCTTGTATTATAATAAAAAATACACCTTAAATCAATTAAAATATAGATACTTTTTTATAAATAAATCGTTTTCGTAGCGAAGCGGAGAAAACACCTCATTACCCCTCTTTAATTAATGAAAAAGAAATTTGAAAATTTTTTAAAACAATTGGGCGATAGCCCAAAAAAGAAAAGGAATATTTCAGCTAACGTATCCGAGTATGCGAAGTTCGCTTTTCGGATTTAATGATTAATTTTGTTAATTAGCTTGAATTTATTTTATCACACTATTGCTTGATTTACCACCCAACAGAGAAAAGCGAATTTGGGTTGAAAAAGTTTTGTATTT
>JAHIYV010000107.1 GCA_018814635.1 Patescibacteria group bacterium
ATAGTAATAAATAATAAATATGTTTTTTCAAAATCTTAAAAGAATATTGCGGTGGGGGGCGGTAAGTTTTATACGAAACGGGATGGTTTCGTTTTCTTCAGTTTTGGTGATGGTCATAGCGCTTTTTATGATTGGTTCAACTATTCTTTTAAGCGTCTTTCTTACTTCTACGCTGATGGATATGCAGGATAAAATAGATGTGAATGTTTATTTTAGTGTTGATGCGCCCGAAAATGATATTTTGTCCTTAAAAAATGACCTTGAATTACTCCCAGAAATTGCTTCCATTATATTTGTCTCAAAAGATAAAGCTCTCGAAGAATTCAAAGAGCGGCATAAAAATGATGCTTTAACAATACAAGCGCTACAAGAACTGGGTGAAAATCCTCTTCGCGCGCGATTTAATATCAAGGCGGTATCACCAGATCAATATAGTGTTATTGCGAAAATGTTAGAAGAAGATACTGTGTTGTCTAGCCAGTATGGCGCAGGATTTATTGATAAAGTGAACTATGAGAACAATAAATTAGCGATAGAAAGGATGAAAAAAATTATGGATGGAGCTGAAAGAGGAGGAGTGGCGGTAACACTTGTTTTAATATTTATTTCAATTCTAATTACTTTTAATACAATTCGTCTTGCAATTTATATTTCTAAAGAAGAGATTGATGTAATGAAATTAGTGGGAGCAAGTAGTATTTATATCAGAGGACCATTTGTTATTGCAGGAGGATTATATGGAGTTGTTGCGGCGCTTATTACTATGGGTTTATTTTGGCCTATAACTCTTTATATTAAAAAACACACCGAAGATTTATATGGTGGAATTGATTTATTTAAATATTACATAAGTAATTTTAATGAAATTTTTCTTATTATCTTTTTATCCGGTATTGTTCTTGGAGCGCTATCAAGTTATTTGGCAGTCCGAAAATATTTGAAAAATTAGTTAGTCGCTGTTATAAAATAAATAAAAACGATGAAAAAAGAACGCAAATATATTTTTGTGGTGGGGGGAGTTATATCAGGAGTAGGAAAAGGGGTTACCACTTCTTCAATAGCAAAAATTTTACAATCGCGAGGGCTTACAGTTACGGCAATTAAAATTGATCCTTATGTAAATGTGGATGCCGGAACTATGAACCCCACAGAGCATGGAGAGGTTTGTGTGCTTTCAGATGGTTATGAAACCGATCAAGATATGTGCGGTTATGAGCGTTTTTTAGATATTTCGCTTTCGCGTCTTAATTATATGACCACTGGAAGTATTTATAGTAAGGTTATTAGTCGTGAACGAAATCTTGAATACAAAGGAAAATGTGTGCAGGTTGTTCCTCATATTCCGCTTGAAGTAATCAAACAAATCAAAAAAGCATCCGAAGAAGCTGACGCAGATGTTACTATGGTTGAAATTGGAGGTACTGTTGGAGAATATGAAAATATACTTTTTTTAGAAGCGGCAAGAATGCTCAAAATTAAAAATCCTCAAGATGTAATGTGTGTAATGGTAAGTTACTTGCCAACCCCCGCAAAAGTAGGCGAAATGAAAACCAAACCTACACAACATGCCTCACGCGCGTTGAATTCTGCTGGACTGCAAGCTGATATTATTATAGCGCGCAGTTCTACGCCTCTTGATAAAAAAAGGAAAGAGAAAATTGCCACTTTTTGTAATATATTGCCCGAACATGTTATCTCCGCGCCCGATGTTGATAGTATTTATGATATTCCCAGTAATTTTGAGCGGGGTAACTTAGGAAATATTGTTTTAAAAACTCTTGGTCTTACACAGCAAGTAGCAATGGTTTCTGATCTTGTAAAATGGCGACATCTTTCATCAAAAATAAAATCCTTAGAGGATGAAACACATATCGCTATAATTGGAAAGTATTTTGATACGGGAGATTTTGTGCTGTCTGATGCGTATATTTCTGTGATTGAAGCCATCAAATTTTCTGCGTATTCCATTGGCAAAAAACCGATTTTAAATTGGCTGAACGCGGCTGATTTTGAAGACGAAAAACAATACAAAAAACTTAATAAATATGATGGCATTTTAGTTCCAGGTGGTTTTGGAGAGAGAGCTATTGAGGGTAAAATAAATGTTATAAAATACGCGAGGGAAAATGGTATTCCATATTTTGGACTTTGTTACGGAATGCAGTTACTTGTTGTTGAATACGCGCGTAATGTTCTAGGTTTAACAGGAGCAAACACAGTTGAAATA
>JAHIYV010000013.1 GCA_018814635.1 Patescibacteria group bacterium
TGACATAACCCCTCCCCAGTTATTTCTCAAGAAACAACTGGGGAGGGGTAAATCTGGGCGAACTTAGGGAGGTTATTTCTTTACGAGCCCTAAAGGTCGGTAGAAAAGTTCTTTTAAAAAAATTTGCTACTGAATTAATTCAGTATTTAATTCAGTAGCAAAAAATTAGTATTAAAAAAGGAGGTGAAAATAATGACTAATGCCCTTTTGGTCTATCCAGAATCCCCTACTTCCTATTGGAGTTTGGAACATGCTTTGGATTTTGTCGGGAAGAGATCTCCTATGCCGCCGTTGGGGTTATTGACCGTGGCAGGGATGTTTTCTGAAGAATTCCGACTCAGAATAGTTGATATGAATATCACGCCATTGACTGACGCAGATTTGAATTGGGCGGATATTGTTTTTACCTCAACCATGATTGTCCAAAAGGATTCACTTAAGGAGGTTATTGACCGATGTAATCAGGTAAAAGTTCCTGTTGTTGCCGGCGGCCCTCATCCGACTTCATTTTACGACGAAATCAAGGGCGTGGATTACTTTCTGTTAGGAGAAGTTGAGGACATTTTAGAGGAGTTTTTAAATGACCTAAAAAATGGCGTAGCTAAACATGTTTATCGCGCATTAACAAGACCAGACATTACGAAAACTCCGCTACCTCGCTATGACCTTATTGATATGCGTGATTACGCCTCTATGGCTATTCAATGGTCTCGCGGCTGCCCTTTCAACTGTGAATTTTGTGACATCACCAAGCTGTTTGGCCGAAACCCCCGCACAAAAACAAACAAACAAGTTTTGGTCGAGCTTGATCTCTTATATGATCTTGGCTGGCGAGGACCTCTATTTTTTGTTGACGATAACTTTATTGGAAACAAAAAAAAGACCATGCGCCTGCTACCTGAAATAGCAAACTGGCAGAAAGAGAGAAACTATCCCTTTGCTCTGTACACAGAAGCAAGCGTGAACTTGGCTGAAATGGAACCATTAATGAATGCCATGGTTGACGCGAGTTTTAATATGGTTTTTTTAGGGATTGAAACAACAAATTCAGAAGCCTTGTTAAAAACGAAGAAACATCAAAATATAAAGAAAGGAGCAGAAAACTATCTTTTTAATGCAGTTCGTAAAATACAAGAGAAAGGGCTAGAAGTATCTGCTGGGTTTGTTTTAGGCCTGGATGGCGATCGTGAAGATGTTTTTGATGCCCTAATTCAATTTATCCAAGAAGCTGGCATTTCAATGGCAATGGTCGGCATCTTAACCGCCTTGAAGGGCACGGATTTACATGATCGTCTCCAAAGGGAAGACCGGTTGCTTGAAGAGTCAACCGGGAACAATATCAGCATAGAATTAAATTTTGAACCGGAGATGGATCGCCAAACTCTTATTGACGGATATAAACATGTGTTGGCTACACTTTACGATCCAGGCCTGAAAAATTATTTCGAGCGCTGCCTGACCATGATAAAACACCTGAAACCAACCGGAAATAATGTGCGAGGCATTGGCAAAACCGAATTGATGGCTTTAATAAGGTCAATTAAACGACAGCTTTTCTCCAGGCAGGGTCCGGCTTACCTGCGATTTCTATTTAAAGTAGCTAAAGATTACCCCAGGTTTTTTCCAGAAGCAGTTCGCCTCGCCATCATGGGCTATCATTTCGAAAAAGTCACCAGCGAACTCTAAGACTCCCGAAGCTTTTAAAAATCTTCGGGAGTCTCATTCAATAAAAAGGAGGGTGCAATGAATCAAGAAGCTAAAGAAAAAAAAGAAAAATTTCAGAAAATAATTCTCAACATTATTACAGAATTAATTGAGCCTAAAAAAATATGCGTAATAGTGCTTGCAAATGGAAGATATGTAGGGATTAAAACAACAGAGGAGGATGAGGAAAAATTACTAAAAGATGGATTATTTAATAATATTAAAAAAACTATTGTTGATATTTCCAATAAAATATATGGGAAAGGAACGGTAACAATAAATTTAAGAGGAACATTTTAATGGCGGTTTTGTTTAGCATAAAACAGAACCGTTATTTTTTTAATTAAACAAAAAACTCCTATGACAATCATAACATCTGCTAAATTAAATATAGTAAAATGTTTTAAAGAAAAATAGTCAATAACATATCCATATTCTAAACGATCTGTTAAATTGCTTATAGCGCCAAAAATAATAAAGAACATATATATTATTTTTTTGTATTCTTTTGATTTAAAAA
>JAHIYV010000108.1 GCA_018814635.1 Patescibacteria group bacterium
AATCTTTGAGGCAAAACTTTTTCCAGCACTATAAATACCAACTTCATACATGGGTGAGAAATAACTGGCAATAAAAATATCTATATTTCCTAAAAATATTAGCATTATATTTATAAAAATTATCCATTTGGCAAATCTTAAAAGAGACTTAAATGATTTCCAAGAAGCAAGTTCTCCAGTCATCTTGAAATCTATAAAAAAAAAACTGACAACAAATCCGAGAAAACCAATTAATATAAAAACAATGTATGTGTTGGTTATGGTTAATTGTTGATTTAAAAATAATACACTTATTATTAGTAATCTGGATAAACTTTCAAATATTGTAAAATATGATAATCTCTTAAAAGATTGTTTAGCTTCCAACACTCCTAAGACAGCCCATAACAATGAGGATACTAATCCATAAAATAATCCAAAAATGATTGCTTTAGAAAATTCAAAATCTAAGAATCCTCTCATTAGTCTTAGTGTAAAAATCCCAACTATAACAATAATTAATGCTAAACATAATTCTATATAAAAACAAGATCTTACCAAACTAACATTTGCTTTCTTGCTAGTTTTTCGCACTAATGCGGTTTTAAAACTATTAACAATAGAACTAAAAATTATTCCCACAGTAAAAAAAACAGATAAAAAACCATAAGATTCTGGACCAAGTGTTCTGGCCACGAGTATCATGATTAGCATACCAAAAAAACTTGAGATTATTCGAGAAATACTCACAAAACCAAAATTTCTAAAAGTTTTCGATTTAAGTAGCTTAATCATGATATAACAAAACATTCTATCAATATATAAAATTGTTGTTTAACTATATCAGGCAACCACTAAATGTAAATAAACAAAAACCTCACTTTACAAAACTAACGTTTTGAAGCTTAAATCTATGATTTAAGTTCATAAACATAGTTTATGTAAATTGATGAAACATCAACACATCCCCAACTTAAAATATTAAACAAATTGTTTTTTAATGCTCAAAAACCCAGAGGTTTTTGTTGTGTGGGGTATTTAACGTGAGGTTTTTGAACTAAAATCTCAACCTGAAGTTGGGGTACATAGAAATGAAAACATTTCTTGTGCCAGAAATTGTTTATTTCTGAGCATTAAACCCCAACAAAATCTCTGTTGAGATTTTAATAACAAAATTGAGAGAAAAATTTATGAGAATAATTTTTTTGTTAATAAGTTCTAGAAAATCCTTTTTCTTGTAACTTTCACTTTTTCTTCAGGATGATACTCTATTATATTTGCTCTTGAAAAGTTGTTTGCATATATTTCTATGATTGGTATGGCTTGCCCTATTACTTCTGGAATATACTTTTTGAATCGTTTATAGCCATTCACGAATACTGCAAGGTTTTGATCTTCAAACTTGTGGATTGATAGCAACCATTTAGAACCTATAATTGTCATTAGATATATATTGTTTGATTCTTCTGAGTTTAACGTTGGTCCTGAATTTTTTCTTATATATGCTTTTGAGTGTAGTATTGATTCATTTATCTGATTAAATATTTTAGATGTTAGCTCGTCGATTACAGTTATTTTTTTATTCATGTTTATCTCCAGTTCACATCTACTTGATCTGTTCTTTCATAAGGTCTTATTTCCGAGTCTTTTATTGCTGTTTTGTTTCCTGCTTTGTGCATTAGATATCCTGTCAATCCTATCATTGCTGCGTTATCAACCAAATATTGGTTTTCTGGTATGATGCACTTTGCATCTCGGTCTTTGCACATTATTTTTGCCATTTCTTTTAGTCGGGAGTTGCAGGCGACTCCTCCTCCTAACACTAATTCTTTTTTTTCACAGTGAGCCATCGCTCTTTCTGCTACTTCCAGCAGCATTGCAAATGCAGTTTCTTGCACTGAATAACATATGTCCTCTTTTGGATGCTTTCCTATTAGTTTATTTCTTATGTATGTGTGCATTCCTCCAAATGAAACGTCCATTCCTTTGACTGAGTATGGTAATTGTAAGTATTTTTTGCTTTTTTTTGCTAATTGATCTATGGCTGGTCCTGCTGGAAATCCAAATCCTATGTCTCTTCCGAAGCTGTCCAGGAAGTTTCCTACTCCTATATCTAGTGTTTCACCAAATATTCTGTATTTTCCTCCGTCATATGCTATTATTTGTGTGTTTGCTCCGCTTGCATACAGTAAGATTGGATCTTCTGCGCCTTCTAAGCGTCCTATTTCTAGGTGTGCTATGCAGTGATTTACTCCTATAAGTGGTTTTTTTAGTTTTAAGGATAGGCTTCTGGCAAATACAGCTCCTATTCTTAAGCAGTGTCCAATCCCTGGTCCTTGTGAAAACGCAATCAAATCTGCTTGTGAAAGCTTTATATTGGCCTTTTTTAGCGCGTTTAGAAGCACTTTGTCGCAAACATCTACATGATGCTCTGCTGTTTTTGTCGGTATCATTCCTCCACTTTCAGTGGTGTAACTGTCTTTTTCATTGCTCAATATTTTCATATCTTCCAATACTGCCACTCCAAATGTGTGTGCGGTGCTTTCTATTCCTATAGTTATCATTTTTTATTGGTTATTTCTCACTCTTTTTTAATGTTTCACTTTGTTAAGAACTAATTCGGATTATCAAAAAATGCTGAATATTGACTATTGTTCATCCTGTTTATTTCTTGAAATATGTATTTTTCTGTCATCATTACTTTATAATCAAGTGTTATTTCTTCTGGAAACTCTTCATTTATCAATTGAATTATGTTATTTTCATTTTGTCTTAGTAGTCTGACAGTTTCTCCTATATCATCCACTTTATAAAAGTCAACCACCAAATTGTTTCCATAATATAATTCTGCTTTATTTTTTTTTGAATCATGTATTAATGTACAAGTTCGTTTTTGTTCTGGAAGAGAATATATTCTTATTGAAATATCATCTGTATTTTCTGTATCCATTAATCTGAATTTTTTTAGACCAATATATTTTGTTTGTTTGTTTATGTCCATTTTTATATTGATATTTCTTTTTCA
>JAHIYV010000109.1 GCA_018814635.1 Patescibacteria group bacterium
ACGTTTATATTTGTCATTAAAATATGATGTATAACCACCCATTCTTTTCATAAACTCACTTATTCCTCCATCAACAATTTGTCTTAAAACAAAATGATAATGATTAGGATTGAGACAATAGCAAACAAATTCTACTAGGGGTTTAGAAACCAACTTAGTCAACTTAGGGGTTTCACCCCTAAGTTGACTACGCGCGTCATTAGGGCCTGTTTAAGAACTTGCTTTCGAAGCGAAATTTCCACCCAGCACCTTCTTTGTATTACAAAGAAGGTGCTGGGTGGGAATTTTTAGCCGAAATGAAGTTTTTAAACAGGCTCTTAGTAAAGTATATTTTATGTGTGGACCTTTATCAATTAAAATTTTAATAGTGGTCGGCGGTGCGACCGCCGAACACCCGCCGATCGTTGTATTTTTTGCGTTAATTATGTTTACGGATTTTATCTTCATCATTGATATTACTGAGGTTCAAATCCCAAACATCGCGTCCCTTTTTCCAAACTTTAAACTTTTTACCCCAAATGGATTCATTTGTTAAAGCGCCTTCGCATGGAACCGAGTTTCTTGCAGAAGGATCAATTCTATACCAAATGCTGTTTAAATTAACTTCCGCAATAGAGTGTGTCTTTTTTCCGTCTATGCTTTTTAGTTTAACTAAGCGACCATCAACTCCCGCTGCTTTACAAAGCGTTAAAAACACAATAGCCAAATCTGAGCAGGCTTTACCTTCGTAAATATAGCCATCAAAAATTATTTTAGAGGCCGTTCTCTTCCATTGGATGCTGTCAGCGTGTTCTTTGGTTTTGTCATTGTAAGGTCGCGATTCAAGCGCATTTAGTATTTTATCTTTTAGAACTGTTAAATCTTGCGGGATCGTAATGGTTAAATTTCCTAAAAAGTCTAAAACAGTCTGATTAATTTCAGTTTGAGATTTAGGCTGGTTTTTTTCTAATTGTTCTATATTCTTTTTCATAATTTAAACTTTAAAAATATTTCGGGCAACTGGTTTATATATAAATATTGCGCTTCAATCTTTTTTACAAGTAAAAAGGTGCCTGCCCCTTTTCCCTTTTTTATAGTATTTCAAAAGTTGATATAATTTTTTCGACCAGCTCTTTATTTTTTGAATATCCAGATTCAAAAATTAGTATGTCAAAATAATTTTTTGTATTTTGGTCAAAGGAAGTATAGACCATAAAGGCACCACCTGGCCCATTTTTCGTATACTGAGACATGATAACGAAATCGCCCAACTTAATCGTTTTAGCAGGATCATTGAAATCATTAGCCACATTTTTTTGATATGCAATATATTCACTAAAAGATTCGAAATTGGAACCAAGAATATGTTTCTGAACCTGAATTTTAATTCCATCGGGATTACCTCGTTCATATCTTGGATCGTTTATATCATAATTCATTAGATCATGGTCGCATTGTGGCCAAAACTCAGATGGATACATAATTGAATAGCCGTCATTATTGTTTGTATATGTTTTCCAGCCAGTCAATTCGCCAACAACATCTGGGCTTTTTTTATTTTCAATTCCTAATAGTCGATTGTTAAGTTGAGTGATTTCTGTATTCAAATTTGTTATTTCTCCTTCTTGCTCAGAAGTAATTTTTTGAGTCTGGATAATTTGACTATTAAGTTTATTGATTTTACTTTTTTGCCATGCATAAATTCCGCCGCCAACTATTAAGGCGGTAATAATTACAACACTGATAGTAATCCAAATATTTTTTGAGGTTTGGGCAGGTACATTTGATTGCGGGTTGTTTTGTTCATTCATATAATTAGTATGTTAATTGATAAGGGCGAAAGAATAAAGAAAAAATCAGCACAATTTCGCCTAACTAGTTTACAAACAAAATATTACGCTTTTTTGTTATGGCGTGGAAAAAGTTTTTTAATACTCTCTCATGGACAATTGTGCTTCTATTTTTTTTACGAGATCGATCACGACCGACACGACAATGAGGAGCGCTGTGCCACCGAGGGCCATCGCTGGGTTTTTCAAAACTGCTTGTAAGATAAACGGCAAAATTGCAACGAGTGATAAAAATATAGCTCCAACTAATGTAATTCTGGTAAGAATTTTCGCAATATATTCTGAAGTGGATTTTCCCGGGCGAATTCCTGGAATAAATGCTCCATTTTTTTGTAAATTTGTTGCCACAGCATCTGGGTCAAATGTAACTGCTGTATAGAAAAAGGTAAAAGCAAAAACGAGAACGAAATATATAATTGAACTGACAAGGGTATCGTTCAAAAAAGCTCCTACTTTTGTTGCTATAAGTTGAACAGATTCATTGCTTGTTTTAGATAGAAAATTAATTACCATTTGAGGAAACATTAGTAAAGATAGCGCGAAAATAATAGGCATTACACCTGCTTGACTAATACGCAAAGGTAAATATGTTGAGACACCCCCAGTTGATCTTTGTCCCCGTATTTGTTTAGCATAAGTTACAGGTACAGGCCTTTCGGCTTCAGTCATTATCACCACCCCAGCTATAATTAAAACTGCCAACACGACAAAGCCAAGATATAATGGAATATCTTTTGTCAAAAACATAGCACTTAGCTGGCTGAGCTTTGCTGGTACTCCAGAAACAATACCAGCAAAAATAATTAGTGAAACCCCGTTACCTATGCCAAATTCTGTAATAAGCTCACCAATCCACATCAAAAGTACCGAACCTGCAGCAACAATTATCACATTAGTAAGAATCTCAAATAATGAAAGACTCGTGATAGCTCCTTGTGTTTGTAGATATAATATTAAACCAAACCCCTGTAATAACGCGAGAACAATAGTAAGCTTTCTTGAAATTTGTGTAAATTTCTTTTTGCCCGCCTCTCCTTCCTCATGATATAAAGCTTTTAACTTAGCTGACATCACTGTTAGCAGTTGCATAATAATAGAAGATGTAATGTAAGGACCTACACCAAGCATCATAATAGAAATCGCGGAAAGGCCTCCACCAGTAAGAAGGTTCATAAAACCAAGCATATTGTTGCCCTGCAAAAGACTTTCGAGGTTACTACCTACAGCGGCTGGTATTGGAATATTTGAGAGAAAACGAAAAATAACAAGAGAAGCTAATACAAAAAGTAATTTTTTCCTCAGATTTGTGTCATTTACAAGTAGTTTTATTTTATATAAAAAATCATCCATAATTTTTATTCTAGTCTATTTTATTGTCTGTGTTTATCAAAATTTTTCCTCCAGATTTTTCAATTTTTGTTTTTGCGGATTTGGATACCACGCATTGCGAGATGTTTAAGCTTTTTGTTAGTCTGCCAACTCCAAGAATTTTTACAGTTGGAATTCGCCCGCTCTGTTTTTGCGCCACGCCCCGTTGAACTAAAACAGCAGGAGTAATAGCATCGTTCGACTTGAACAGTTTTTCCAACACCGTAAGATTGACCACTGCCGGTCTCACTCGTGACGAATTCACTGTGCGAGCGCGATTTTTACCATACCCACGCCGTTTTGGAATTCTTTTTATAATATCACGCATTTCGGGACGAATACAATGTCCGGCGCGAGATTTTTGCCCTTTATGTCCACGCCCAGAAGTTTTACCTCTGGTACCCCCACGACCTATAACCGTTTTTTTTCTTGGAGTATTCCTTTTTAATTCATTTAATTGCATATTTATTGGTTGTTAGATTTACACTAAATTTTAGTCGGTGCCTTAAATTCATTTAATGCCAAAATGGCTGCGCGAGCTATGTTGATTTTATTTTTACTGCGCGAAAAAATCTTTAACGAAACATTTGTAACACCAGCGAAGTCAAGTACGGTTCTCGCAGAACTTCCTGCAACAATACCCTTACCTTCCGCGGGTTTAAGTAAAATTTCAGAAGTACAATAACGCGCTCGGGTTTCGTATGGTATAGATGATTTTTTATTTAATTTAATTGTTGTCATATTTTTCTTAGCGTTTTTGAGAGCTTTTTCAATAGCGCGTGATGTATCAGAAGCTTTTCCCACGCCCACACCAACCTTGCCTTTTCTATTCCCCGCCACCATAGCAACACTAAAACTAAATCTACGCCCCCCTGCCATCACACGAGCAACACGCCTGATATCAATAATTTTTTGGTCAAATTCTTGTTTTGGGTGCTCAAATTTACCACCTTGTCGCCCCTTTCGTTGTCCCCCTTTCTGATTAGAACCTTTACCGCCAGAAAATCTTGATGACCGATCCTTAAAGTTTTTTTCAAACTTTTTTTCACTGGGCGCTGATGTAGTGGGCGTGCTAGCAATATCAGTAGCGTCAGTAGTATTTTTTGTTTCGGGTGCGTCTGGCACTGTTTTTTTATCATCCACATTTTCTGTCTTTTTTTCATTTGCACCTTCTGGCGCTTTTTCATCCACATTTTCTGTCGCTTTTTTATTATCTATATTCTCTGCTATTTTTTTATCACCCACACTTTCTGCCACCACAGCATCCTGAACTGGTTTTTTTGAGTTTTCCATATCCACTTTGGTATCATCTTTCTTTTTATCTGTTTTTTTATCTTCCATAAAATATTTTCTTTCTCTTAAAAAATTAAACCTCCTTCACGAGCGCTCTTTGCTAACGCTGCAATTCTACCTGTATAACGAAACCCGCCACGATCAAAAACAACTGTTTTGATTTTTTTGTCTTTTGCTGTCTTAGCAATTAAACTTCCAACTTCTCCCGCGCGCTCTGTTTTAGTTTTTTTCTTATCTGATTTTTGAAGTTTAAAATCAGACACAGCTACAAGAGTGGTACCTGCGTTATCATCTATAACTTGCGCGTAAATATATTTATTTGAACGAAAAATCGAAAGCCGTGGCTTATCTTTTGTGCCACTCACTTTCACGCGAATTCGCATATGTCGTCGTTTTTTCATTACTTTTTTGTTATCCATATAATTTTATTACTGTCTTATTTCTTTAATATCAAACTATTATGTTGATTTCTTGCCTTCTTTTCTCCTAACAAATTCATTTTCATATCTTACACCTTTACCTTTATATGGTTCAGGTTTTTTATATGAACGAATTTTTGCCGCAAAACCCCCAACGATTTCTTTATCAATTCCACTTATACTGACAACATTCTTTTTCATGTCAACTGTCAGCCCTTTGGGTATATCAAGCTCAATTTTATGTGAAAAACCAAAAGAACAAACAATTTTGTCACTAGCCATTTCAGCTTTGTAGCCAACACCCTCTATTATAAGTTTCTTTTCAAATAAATTATTTACTCCCGAAATCATATTGCTTAAATGAGAACCATATGTACCCCAAAGCGATTGCGCAAATTTTGAATTATTTGTTGCTTCAAGGATAATAACACCATCGTTGATTTTAATATCAATTTCTGGCCTAAACATACGAGATAGTTCTCCTTTGGGACCTTTTATAGTAATAAGCCCTCCTTCTTTTTTAACTTCCGTATCTTTTGGAATAATTATTGGTTTTTTTCCTATTCTTGACATATTTTTACCAAATCTTAAATAATACTTCACCACCCACAAGCGCCCTTCGGGCTTCTTCGCCAGTCAAGATGCCTTTGGGTGTTGAAAGAATTAATTTCCCATATCCATTCATAATCGGCTTAATGTCTTTCACCCCAAAATATACACGCCGAGATGGTTTTGATATTCGTTCTGCATTTTTAATTTTAGTTTTATTGCTGTCGTCATAAACAAGAGTAATTTCAATCGTTTTCCCAATTTGTCTCCCTTTTCTGGATATATCACCCAAAAATCCTTGTTTTCTTAATACGCCTGCAATAGCAAACTTCAAGCTAGAATAAGGAACACTTACTTTTTTATGTTGTACCGCGCTGGCATTTTTGATGCGTGTTAGCATATCTGCAATTGGATCTCCTACCATGATGATTTTCTTACCCCAGGAAGCCACCCTTCATTAGCAAGTTCCCGAAAACAAATTCTACAAAGGCCAAAATCTTTCATAAAACCGTGTTTTCGTCCACACTTAAAACAACGACGAACAATTCGCGTGCTAAATTTAGGTGTCTTCAAACTTCGGGCAATAACTGATTTTTTAGCCATAGTAAATTAATAAATAAATACCTACAAACCCCCCCTATCAGAAGTCTATTGGAGTTGGGCTCCAATAGGTTCCCTATATAGAAAGAATTGCATATTATTTTGCCAATGTCGCATATTTATTTTTTTAAACATATCTCGTAGAAATTTGAGATAAAATCAAAAAAGTAAATGTGGATCGCGCAAAATATAAATAAAACAAACAGGTTCTCATAAACCTTCAAACATACTAACAAACATAAATAAAAAGTCAACGATTTTGGACAGGAGATTTCGGCAGGAGTACGATCAGATTCAGACGGACGCATAAATAAAATAAGGCGGTCCATATGTATATTGTAATACATACGCCGCCTTATTGAGTTAACTCTGTTTAATTATGAGATAGACGCGGGAGGTTTATCCCGCATCTATCTTTAATGCCTAAAGTGCCTAACTCCTGTAAAGACAAGAGCTAAGTTATGCTCATCGGCCGCTTTTATTACCTCTTCGTCTCTTAAGGAAAGCTCCTTTCCCTGCAGAAGTCTTGCTCCTCCAACAGAAGGCTCTTCTATCCGGGCCTCCCGATAAAAGCAGGCTTTCTGATGTGGATTTTCTCCATATCTTAACTCGCCGACCTTTTCATAAGTAAGGTTTAAGAAGTTGGGAAAGGCCCGCCTCTCTTCTAAGCGTAAATAGATACTGGTGAATAAGGGCATCGTAGGCGGCCGTATGCTCAAAGGCCTCAATGGCTAAAGAAAGTCTCAGAGGACTGGGGATAGCTCCTTCATTTTCAGCAAGAGAATCTATTAGCTCCTGGTAGCGATCCGGATTGACCACAGAGGCCACATACTCAAAATTCTTGGCTGCAGCCCGAATCATAGTTGGCCCGCCAATGTCGATATTCTCTATAATCTCCTCCAAGGAGTTGGTCTTGGCAATGGTCTCTTTAAAGGGATAAAGATTAACCACCACCAGATCAATCTCTTCTATTCCTTGAGAAGCCAATTCCTCAAGATGATCCTTTGTCCTCTTAGCCAAGATCCCGCCGTGGATCTTAGGATGAAGAGTCTTTACCCTTCCCCCTAAAATTTGAGGAAATCCTGTAAGGTCTGCTGCCTCTGTAACCTTAATTCCTGCTTCCTTAATGGCTTTTGATGTGCCGCCTGTTGAGATGATCTCAACTCCAAAGCCATCTAACGCCTTAGCCAGATCGACCACCCCCCTTTTGTTATAGACACTAATTAAAGCTCGTTTGACTTTTACCTTCATGTCAAACACCTCCTTAATTTAAAATATAGAAAGAAAGTAAAAACTCCCTCTCTATTACTCTGCCATCCTAAAACTAATAGTTTTGGTGACAGATAACTATCTTCCCAAAAAGACAATTATCTGCCACCAACAATGCATTTTCTTTTTTAAGATTTTTTAAAGAGCAAACATTTATATACTATTTTATAACCTAATGCTTTTATATTAATTGTCAATACACTTCATCATTTTACCACTTGGGTATCTACCACTTAGGTGTCCGACACCCAAGTGGTTGTTTTGTTAATCAAACAATTTTTTGATGTCATCCCATGTGAGTTTTTTGAATAAGTTTGCGCTTTCACCAACAAGACTGTCAAATAAAAATTGTTTCTTTTCTTGTAATTTTACAATTTGATCTTCAATGGTTCCTTTGGTAATTAAACGATAAACATTTACGGAATTTTTTTGACCAATCCGATGAGTACGGTCAATTGCTTGTCGTTCAACACTTGGGTTCCACCATGGATCAAAAATAATAACATTATCAGCCGAGGTTAAATTAATTCCGACCCCACCAGCTTTTAAACTAATCAGAAAAATTTGTTTAGTTTTACTTTGATTAAATTCACGGACCAAATCTTGTCTATTTTTAGTTTGTCCTGAAAGATATGAATAATTAATTTTATTTTTATCAAGTTCTTTCGCTAAAATATCAAGCATTGATGTGAATTGACTAAAAACAAGGACTTTTCTATTTTCCGCCATTATTTCACGGACCAGATCCATAAATAAATTTAATTTTGCTGATTTGTATTTTTCATAATTTTCCTTTTTCAAAAGAAGCGCGGGATGATTACATACCTGCCTTAATTTGGTTAATCCCGCTAAAATATGTATTTGAGACTTAGCAAAACCCTGTTTATCCACGACATCAAATATCTCACGTTTAACATTTGTAAGTACTTCTTGATAAAGAAGACTTTGCGCGCTGGAAAGTTCACAATGACTAACCTGCTCAATCTTAGGTGGTAATTCTTTTAAAATTTTATCTTTAGTTCTACGCAACATAAAACATTCTATTTTTTTATTCAAATGTTGTAATGCTGTATTACTACTTTTTTTCATTATTGGATTTTGAAATTTATTTACAAAAAGCTTATACGAACCTAAAAACCCTGGCATTAAAAATTCAAAGATTGACCAAAGTTCAGCAACATTATTTTCAAGCGGAGTTCCTGTTAACGCCAAACGATAATTGGCGTTGATTTTTTTTACAGTTTGAGCATTTTTTGTTTTGTGGTTTTTTATAAATTGAGCTTCATCTAATATTGCGTAATTAAATTTGATTTTTTGTTTTTCATAATCAGAAAAATCTTTTTGTAAAATAGGATAAGAAGTAAGAACAAGGTCGTATTTTTTTATTTTTTCAATTTCTTCTTTTCGTGTGGCAGGTAAACCATCAATGATTATTGATTTTAACTTGGGTGTAAATTTCAAAACCTCATCTTGCCAATTATAAAGTACTGTTTTTGGAGCAATGACAATTGATGGACAATTTTTAACTTTGGTCATCTCTATTAAGGCAAGCGCTTGCGCAGTTTTACCAAGCCCCATATCGTCCGCTAAAATTCCAGCAAAATGATATTTGCGTAGAAAATAAAACCAATTCACTCCTTCTTTTTGATAATTTCTTAAAATTTTATCAAACGCAATAGGTAATTTAATTTTTTTTACGCTCCGACCCTTCTTTGCTTCTTCAATAAATTTAGTAAATCCGCTAGCAATTTGGGCGTCATAATGCTTGGAACTTGTGAAAATGTTATGAAGCTCGGGAGCATGATAAATACGGCCTTCAAATTTACCGTTTTCCCTTTCATAAAAACCTTCCAGCATCATTATAAATCGCTCAAGTTCCTCTTGGTTTGTAACACGCAAAAGTCGTCCGTCTTTCATTTTTATAAATCCATTTTTGTTGACAATATAATTTTTCAAATCTTGAATTCCCACTTTGTCTTTACCACAATAACAATCAGCATCAAAAGCAAGCCAGTCATTATCAGCATTCAAATCAACCTTAAAATTCACTTTAAAATCTTCTGTTGAAAAATCAAATTTGTCGTGCAAAAATTCTATTTTATAACCGAGTTTTTTTATTGATGGCCAGTGGTTATTAAAAAAATCCATAATTTGTTTATTCCTTTTTTTTCTACAAAATGCTTTTTTTGCAAAACCATATTGTTCAAAATTGATATAAAATTTCTTAAAAAGCTCTGTTTCCATTTTTTCATCAATACGCGAGTAGGATATATTTTGCCCTTCAACACCAATTAAATATTTTTCACCAAAACTACGGTCGTCGTTCTTCCTTTGAAACTTTTCTGTATTATTAAGCCATGAGAATGAATAACTAACAGATTTTGTGACTGGAATTTTAGTAAAACCATAATCAACAGATGGTAATATTTCTAATGAAGAATTTTGCGCATCATAATCAACAACAATCACTGTGTTGGGATTTTTGAATTTTTTAATATTAATCTCCTCATTTATATCTTTTGGCAATTTTAAGGCAACCAAATGTTTACACTCCTTGATTAATTTATCAAGTTTAATAATCTCATTTTCTTCTAAAGTTGTCTCTAAAACATCAGTTGGATGATAATAATGACGATAATCATCAGCCTTTGTCGCGCGCAAAATCACTTTAATTATATACGCTGGTAATTTATATGAATTAACAATATTATTTTCAACAATAACCAAAAACTTTTTACCAGGATAAAAAGAAAACTTTTTTTTATTTTTGTATTGCCGATCAAGCTTAAAAGTAAAACCTGTATTAGCTGGACCATCGCAATACTCATAATTTTGCTTGATTATTTCAGCCTTAATTTTTAGTGGCTTGTCATTAAAAATTAGTTTGTTATTTTTACTTTTTTGTTGCACATAAACCTCTATTTCTGATTCTTTCAAAAGTTCAAAAAGTAAACCATAATCAACATCGTCTCGCCATAAATCTGTACCCTTTAAAAATTCAAATAGTCGCTGTTGTTTGAGAGACAACTTAATTTCTTCATCTTCTAATATATCCTGGGCATTTTCTGTTGGAAGATATCTAGAATAACTATAACGAGATCGTTCCTTGTTTACAATAAGAACATTGAGGTCTGAATCATCATCAATTTTTATAATAATATAATACTTATCACTGGCTTGTTGTTTAATTTTCTTTTTCTGTTGTTCTTTTTGTTGTTTCTGCGCGCTATTTTTGATTTTTTTGTTTTGTTTTTTGTTAACCCAATTTAGTAAATTATCTAATAACTTACCACTTAATTTATCTTGTTTTTTTTCCAAAAATTCAATAAATTGATCAATAAATTCAAGAGCTAACGCTGTAGAATGTTTACACCAATCATAATATGGACAATCACAATCCATATCATCAAATTGGAGTGTCTCAAAATCAAAAACAACAGAAGATTCATAGTCGTCCGTACCCAGAACATTTCCCTTGATTTTAATCTTATCTGGTAAATTGTTAACCTCAAAAGCAGTGATGGTTTGAACACGCCCAGAATTATAATAACCCAGCCCGCGCCCATAAATCACAGGACCAACCACCTCTTTTAAGTTTCGTCTTAAAAGATTTTTATAGTCAAACTTTACCATTTTGTAATATTAATTTATGCCCGCATTGCCAGTAATGTAAATAAAAATTTTGGTGCCTCTGGCAGGAATCGAACCCACATCTAATCCTTAGGACGGACCTGTTCTATCCATTGAACTACAGAGGCAATTATACAAAACCCTAAGTTTTATATACAACTCATACATTACTATATAACCATAATCCGAACAATTGACGTGACTTCTGGTTCTTTCTTCGTTATAAAAAACCTACCGCCCTAAATCTCTGAACAATGGCATTCCTGTTGATGGATTTGTTGGAACATAAATTGTGCCTTGTCTGTCTTTTAAAT
>JAHIYV010000001.1 GCA_018814635.1 Patescibacteria group bacterium
CGCGGGATAAGTAGTCTATCGGAGCTCGGCTCCGATAGAGATTTTCTGGCATTGAAACAAGTTGGAAGTGAAACCCCTGATATACTAATTTTATAAATACCACACAGGAACAAATTTAATTATTGTGGAATTAATTTTATCTTCGCCAAAATAATTTTTAGTTAAAATTATAGCTTTTTTAGGAGCATGTTCTTGGATAAAACTTCTAAATCCGCGGGAAATTTTTGGGAAAGTAAAATTAGAATATTTTACCTCAATTGGAATTGTTTCCTTTGGAGTTTCTAAGATGAAATCCACTTCCGCTTTTCCCAATGTTCTCCAATATTTTAAAGAACACAAGTCTTCTTGTTTAAATCTTAATTGAGAAAAAACAACATTTTCTATTATAGCGCCTAGATCAGGTTGAAAATTAAAATTATCTTTATTTATTCCAGAAATAATATAATTTCTTAAGCCAATATCTATTAAATACACTTTTGGATTTTTTTTAAGCTCGGAAACTTTATTAGTAAAAAATGGCTTTAAAAGAAAAATAATATAAGTTTCTTCTAAGACTGACAAGAAGCGCTGAATTTCTTTAAAATAACTTTGCGTATCATTCGCCAAATTATTATAATTCACTAAGTTTCCTATTTGGCTAGACAATATAGCGACTAAAGTTTTTAATTTTCCATAGTCTGTTATTTTTAAAAGATCTACAATCTCTTTGTTAATATAAGTATTATAAATATTTTTTAAAATAATGTTTTTAGTTTCATTGTCACTAGCCATCGCAACCGCTGGATACCCTCCCCATATAGCATATTCCTGAAAGAGTTTTTCAAAATCATTACTAAAAATATCTTTTTCTAAACAAGAATAATTTTTACTTTCAAAGATAAAATCATTTAATTTCACGCTTTGTTCTTTGTAAACATTATAGAGCTGGCTTGACTTTAATTTAACAAATTCTTCAAAACTTAATTGCCAAAGATAAAAATAAAAAATTCTGCCAACTAAAAATTTAGCTGTTTTGCCTATTAATTCCAATGAAGACGAGCCAGTAATAATAAATTTTACATTATCAAAAAGATCATATAGTGTTTTTAAAATTTGTCCTCCGTTTTCTAAATATTGAAATTCATCTATAAAAAAATAAAATCTTTCTTTGGGTTTGTTTTTTATAAAGCTATTCACATAATCTTTGGCGTTTAAAGAAAATTTTTCTAAAATATCTTGTTCTTCAAAGGTAATAAATATAATATTTTCTGTGTTTATTTTTTTTTCTTTAATAAGCCAAGCGTGCAATATTTTCAGTAGAGTTGTTTTTCCTGATTGGCGCGGTCCTTTTATGGCAAAAATCTCTTTTCTGTCAATCCATTTTTTTAATTGCTCCAAAAGTAATCTATCAAAATATTTAATTTTATCATTATTTTTCATTTTAATTCAATTATTACTAAATATATTTTAATTTTAACTGAATTAAAATGAAATGTCAATTTCGAAACTTATAAAGCGGAAGTGAAAGAAGTTTTACTCTTGTTTAGAAATTTAGACATCAAAATCTCCCCCCTAAAGCCCCTCGGCTTCAAAGTAAAACCTGACATTCTTAGTCCCTTCGCTTATTCCTGATGAAGGGATGTTTGTTCTGACATAGAATGTTTTGTGGTTTGCGCAGCTTCCTTCGGTGTTTACACTAAGCGTTGCCGAATTATACCCCGCGCTGTTTTTGTTGAGTATAGCTCCTGCTGTGTCTGATGAACCGTCATAAGATTCCCAATTACTGTTATTCCATGACAATTGAACTATCTTGTATCCGTCATTGTCTCCTTGTCTTAGGAACTTTATTATAAAATCCTTTGTCTGGGCTATTGTTCCATTGCATATTCTGTATTCATTGGCAGAGGATATTGTTCCTATTGCTGTGCTTGGAGGGTTGATTGTGTAATAGCCGGTTGTTCCTGAACCATATCTTGTCATAAATCCTCCTCCACTTCCTCCTTGCCATAATTTGTATAACGCACTGCCCGGCTGCGCGGCCAAGAACGCTTTTGCTTGCGGATTAGTTGATGTTGCTCCTGTTTCATTTACTCTGTTAAACCTGAACCATCTTAATGCTTTTCCATTCGTGCCTGTAAAAGTGTGGGATAAAGTTGTTGAAGCTGTTAAATCTCCCACATCTATCCATGATGTTGTTGAAGCATAAGTGTCTTCATCTTGTAATGAATAATGTATTCTGTATAAATCATCATCCGTGTCTGTTAAGGCAAGGGTGTCTATGTTATACCTTTTGCCTAAGTCTATTGCAGTGAACTTGGATGTTAAATCTATTTTATCAATATCCCAGGCAGCTGAGCCATCGGAAGCGCCTATTCCTAACCATTGATAATATCTATTTCCATCGCAATTCTGAACATTAGTCGCGGCAGTAGTAATATCCTGCAATCTTCCATATCCGGTTGCCCGCGGTATAAAAAACACATCTCTAACCACCCAGGTTGCTGAGCCATCAGTTGTCCCATCTAATCTATATTGCCAATAGCGATAC
>JAHIYV010000014.1 GCA_018814635.1 Patescibacteria group bacterium
AAAACTGTATGATAAGATTAAGAAAAGTGATATTAGCGAGATGGAAAACAAGTTAAATAATAGACCAAGAAAACGACTTAATTATTTAACTCCTTATGAAGTTTTTGTTAAAAAAATGAATCCAAAAAACTTCCAGGCTCAAATTATTTTTCTCCGTATTTTTCTTTGTAGAGCATAAGTCCGCGCACAATCGCCTCTTGCGCTGCTTTGTAATCTTGAAATCCTGTAACATCTACTTCTTTGTTTTGAATTTTTTTGTAAGTTGAAAAAAAATGTTCCATTTCCTTTATAGTATGATGGTTAACATCAGAAATATCTTTAACTTTATCCCATCGCGGATCATCCACAGGAACAGCAATAATTTTATCGTCATTATCTCCTGAATCTATCATATTCATTAACCCAACCGGACGAGCATTAACTAAAATTCCATGCACCAATGGATAAGTAGTAAGCAAAATTACATCAAGCGCGTCATCATCATCCCAAAAACTTTGAGGAATAAAACCATAATCAAAAGGATAATCTTGGGCAGTATGCATTGCTCTGTCAAGAGCAATAAGCCCTGTTTCTTTATCTATTTCATATTTATTCTTTGATCCTTTTGGAATTTCAATAATTACATTGACTTCTTTGGGTATATTTTCTCCCGCTGATACTTCATGCCATAAATTCATATTGTTTTATATTAAATTGATAATGTATTAAAAGTTAAAACCGATATTAATTTCTAATTATTCTAATTAACCTAATTTCTAAACAAATCCCAATTATAATTTTTTAGAAATTAGAAATTAAGAGGTTTCTTTGTCGTCTGTTGTTTCTTGCGCAGTATCATCTGTATTGTTTACTTTGTCATTGTCAACGCTCTCTTCTTTTAGGGGATCATTTTGAACAACCTCGTCACTTTTAATAATTTTTTGACCACCAACTCCCCTAATGTCCATTTTCCATCCAGTTAATTTTGCGGCAAGGCGCACATTTTGACCTCCCGCGCCAATTGCGAGAGAAAGTTGCTCTTCTTGTACTTCTATTATAGCTTTATTCTCTTTTTTGTCTATCGTAACACTTCTTATTTTTGCAGGAGAAAGAGCGTCCTCAATAAAAAGCACGGGGTCAGCAGACCACTCAATAATATCAATTTTCTCACCACCTAATTCACTCATAACCGTTGAAACTCTCACTCCCCGTTGCCCTACACACGATCCAACTGGATCAATATTGTCTTCGTGTGATACCACGGCTATTTTAGAACGAGAACCCGCTTCACGCGCAATACTTTTTATTTCAACAACACCCGTTGTGATTTCGGGTACCTCCATTTCAAAAAGTTTTTGGAGAAATTTTGGATGAGAACGAGATAGTTTTAAATTAATGCCCCTTGGTGTATCTTCTACCAAAAAAAGAAAGGCTTGAATGCGATCTCCTTGTTTGAATCTTTCTCCGCGAATTTGTTCGTCGTAAGAAAGAATGCCTGTGGTTTTACCCATATCAACAAAGATATTTCCGTATTCAACTCGTTGAACTATTCCGTTGATAATTTCTCCTTGTTTTTTTCCATACTCTTCCAACGCGCTTACTTTTTCAGCTTCACGAATGCGTTGAATAATTACTTGTTTAGCGGTCTGCGCGGCAATACGACCATAATCATCATGAGTTTCAAGAGAAAAAACAACTTCTTCACCCGCCTTAATATCTTTTTTGATTTTTTGAGCATCATCAATCATAATATGATGCTCTGGATTAAACCGAATAAGAGCATCTTCTTCATCTGAATCTTTGTTCTGTTCTTTTTCTTTAGTTTTTGTTTTTTTCAACAGTTCTTCTTCTTTTGATTCTTCCTCCTCAAGGCGAAGCATATTTGGTTCAACTGCAATTTTGATTTGATAAAATTCAGCTTGTCCAGATTCAAGATTAAATTTTGCGCGAATAAACTGCCCCTTTTTCCCATAGTCTTTTTTATAAGCCGCGGCAAGCGCGTATTCAATCGCTTCAATCACTTTTTCTCGCGGAATACCCCTCTCCTCTTCAAGTTGAGATAAAGTTCTTTGTATTGTTTTTAAATCTATCATATTTTAGTTCTATTATTATAATTTATAAAATAAATGCCCGTTCATAGACGGACGCATAAACAACCAGCACAACCAGTACAAGTATCAAGTTTCATTTTAATAAATTCTAGAAAAATGTCAATCAACCCGTCAGTTAAAAATAAAACACACCGAAATCTACTGTAAAGATAATAAAAAACGCACTAAAATTTTATTTGCACAGGATAAATATCTAAGAGCCTATTTAAGAACTTGCTTTCGAAGCGAAATTTCTCACCCAGCTTCTATTATTTACCTTGTTTTTTCCCTATTTCCACTAACAGTGGGCTTGCCAAAAAGATGGAAGAATAAGTACCTGCAATAAGACCTATCACAAGAACAAGAGCAAAATCTTTTGTGTTTTCAGGGCCAACAAAGAAAAGAGCGAGTAATACAAAAAGTGTAGTTAACGAAGTATTGATTGATCGTACAAAAGTTTGCTGTAAACTTTTTCCTACAATTTCACTAAAATTGCGCACGACTTTGAATTTTACATTTTCACGAACACGGTCAAAAACAACAATGGTATCGTTAACCGATAATCCTAAAATTGCCAAAAGCGCGATTACAAAAAGCGAAGTAACTTCTAGCCCAAGAAGAGCAACAACACCCGTTGGTATTATAATATCATGTATCAAAGCAATAATCGCGACAATACCATAATTCCAAGAAGATACTTTCTCAGAAGCATGCCGAAACGCGTACGCAATAAATAAAATAATAGCAAAAACAACTATTATAATAGCAACCCATGCCTTAGAACTAAGTTCAGCGCCAGCTGACGGACCAATTATAGAAGGTTCTGTTTTGGTGAGCATATTGGTGTTTGTTACACTTGCACCCTGAAGAGTAGTTGTGCTTGCATTTTGTGGTGCAGTTACCAATACTGGTTGTTCAAGAGAAAGTTCAGTTTCGGTGAGTATGTTTGTTGTACTTGCGTTTTGAAGTGTGGTTGTACTTGTTTTTTGTGGCATAGTTATTAACGCGGCTTGTTCAAGCGCGTTAAATATTACTTGATGTGTTGTACTAGCTGTACTTTGCATTTGAAAATAAAAACCATTTTCGCCAATTGGTCTAATGCTTAATTTTTCCGCGCCCTCTATGTTTGCAGCTTGAATTATTTGCCTAGCTTCTGAAATTTCAGGACGATTTGTTTCATATTTTATCTCAAATTCAGAACCTCCTGTAAAATCAATTCCTATATTCAAACCACGAATAAAAATTAAAGCCAGAGAAGTAATTACTAAAAGCCCCGAGAATATAAAAAATATTTTTCTGTATTTTATGACAAACATAAATTAATTATTAGACCTTAACGACATACCAAATAGTTTTCCTATAATACGTTCATTTTTTATGGAAGAAACGGCAAGTAATAGCGTTCTACTAATTGTAATTGCAGAAAGCATACTAATTAAAATTCCTATACTAAATGTTATCGCAAATCCTTTTATTAAGATTGTTCCAAACCAAAAAAGAACGATTGCTGTAATAATACTGGATAAATTCCCGTCACGAATTGAGGGCCATGCTCGCGCAAAACCCTCGCGAATTGCGTCTTCAAGTGTTCTTCCCGCGCGCCACTCTTCTTTCATTCTTTCAAAAATAAGAATATTCGCATCAACCGCCATCCCAATAGAAAGAATAAATCCAGCAATACCCGCCACAGTAATCGTAACAGGGAGTACTTTGAACAAAGCAAGCATTAATACAACATAGATACTTAAAGCGATAACAGCAAGAAATCCGGGGAGTCTATACCATAAAATTAAAAAGAGAGCTACCAACGCAAGCCCCCACACGCCTGCTTGTATACCAGAATGTAATGCTTTTTCTCCAAGCGCTGCTCCAATAGGTCTAGATGTTGATAATTCAAGTTTATCCACAGGCAAAGCTCCGGAATTAAGCCTCCATGCAAGATCTTTTGCTGTTTTCATATCAAATCCTCCGCTAAGTTCTACATTACCGCCCGTAATTCCGGTCTGCCCAAACTCTTTTTCATCAACATTTGGATTTGAAATTAAATTTCCGTCAATATAAATTGGGACTGTCTTACCTGCATTTTTTTTAGTAAGTTCAGCAAATAACTCAGCTCCTTCTGAATTAAATTTTAATAATATAAGATGCACGCGATTGGGATTGGTCGCTTTAAGAGAAGGATTATATTGATAAGACGCAGTTTCAAGAAATCGTCCCGTTAAATCAGTTTTGAGATGTATTTCTTCAAAAGCAAGTGGGTTAGGTTGGTAGTTATCACGCTTCTCAATAAGCACCGTTCTAAATTCTTCTCGCGCCGCAAGTATTTCTTTTATTTTTTCAAAATCTTCTGCAGGCCTATTGTCTCTAAATTCAAGGACTGGAATTCCACCAATTGCAGTTTGAGCTTCTTCCAAACTATCAATGGACGGTAATTGCACTATAAGTTTCCTTTCTTTTGTATTGTCCCCTAATCCAAATAATCCCGGTCGTTTTGTCTGAACAGTGGGTTCTGATACACCAAACATATTAACTCTACGCTCTATTAGGCTACGCAATTGCTTCATTATATTGTCCACTTCTTCAGGGGGCGTAGAGGATACATCTACTAAATATTCAAGATGAATACCACTAGAGAGATCAAGTCCATACTTAAAGAGTTGAGGTTCTTTGTCGGGTGAAGCAACATTACGAGTAAAATCAAAATAACCAATTGCTATCCCAATTGTAATCAACAACACAGCCATAAAAGGTATTCTTATCATATTAGTATAGTTATTATAGGGTTTTTATAAAATTTTGCAAATAAATAAATTGTGCCTAAGAGCCTGTTTAAGAACTTGCTTTCGAAGCAAAATTTCCACCCAGCACCTTTTTTTACGAAAAAATTTTCTTACATTACAGTAGTAAATTACTGTTTTGTAAGTATTAAAAATAATTGTTTTGTAAAAGAAGGTGCTGGGTGGGAATTTTTAGCCGAAATGAAGTTTTTAAACAGGCTCTAA
>JAHIYV010000110.1 GCA_018814635.1 Patescibacteria group bacterium
AAAATGTGTAGTTCATAAAATGAGAAATATTCTAAATAAAACAGCTCCTAAAGACAAACAAACAGTAGCTGAAGATTTAAAGAAAATATTTGATAATTTTGATGAAAATGCTACATTTAAAAAAGCGTTAAAAAAGAAAGAGCGTCAGACACACTTTTGTGAACGGTCCCTGATTTTTTCTCATCTGTCCTCTAATTGTATCTGTGGAAATCCAAGGAAGTTTAAAAAATTCTACAATTTTTCTTGCAGTATAACTTTTACCCGATGTTGGAGAACCTCCAATTAAGATTATTTTATTCATAATAATAAAAAAGAGAAAAATGTCAAACACTTTTTTTCTTTTTGTTATATTTACTTTTTTACAAAAGGAATGCCGATTTGTTCAAAAAAAGCTTCGGTTTCTTTTGGGATTTTTGATGTTGTTACAATTGTTATTGAAAAACCAAACACATCTTTTAGGTCTTCATCGGCTACTTCTGGAAAAATTGTGTGTTCTTTTATACCTATTGTGAGATTACCCATAGCGTCAATACTACCCCTACTAATACCTTGAAAATCGCGCATTCGTGGAATTGCTATATTGATTAATTTGTCTAAAAAATTATACATTTGATGTCCCCGCAGTGTTGCAGAATATCCAACCACATCACCTTCACGAAGTTTGAAAGACGCTATTGATTTTTTTGCTTCTTTTGCCGCTGTTTTTTGGCCTAAAATTTTTGAGAGACGATCTTGTACTATTTCAATTTTTTTCTTATCTTTCGTGGAACCTGTGCCAGTATTTACAACAATTTTTACAAGCTTTGGTATTGCAAATTTATTTTTATAACCAAAATTTGTTTGAAATATATCAAACATTTTTTCTATTTTTTCTTTTACTGTTACTGTATTCATAATTGATTTTTATTTTTTAAGTCCTAAATCTCGTCGCCATTTTTTTTAGAAATTCTTATTTTTTTTTCATTAACAATTTTGTATCCAATTCGTGACGGTTTGTTTGTTTTAGAATCTTCTATCATTACATTTGAAACATGAATTGGAAGAGCAATTTCAACTACTTGACCTTTTGTTCCCCTGCTACGCGATTTCTGGTGTTTCTTTTTCATATTAATACCTTCAACAATCACCTTATCCTCTTTTGGGAACGCACGTATCACCTTGCCTTTTTTGCCTTTATCTTTTCCCGCAATTACAATTACAATATCTTTTGATTTTATTTTCATACTATTTCTATATTTTATACTACATCAGCCGCCAATGAAATAATTTTTTGATAGCCCAACTCTCCAAGCTCGCGTGGTATAGGACCAAAAATTCTTCCTCCTTTGGGATCTTTTTTTACTTTATCAACAATAACGACCGCATTATCATCAAAACGAAGATAAGAACCATCAACCCTACGATAAGGACTGCGTTGCCTTACAACTACTCCCACAACTACATCTTTCTTTTTGATTTGCTTACGAGGTTCTGCTATTTTTACTGAAAGCACTACCAAATCACCAATCCGCGCGTATCGCCGTTTTGAACCTCCCAACACCTTAAACACCTTGCCGATTTTTCCTCCGGTATTATCAGTTATTTTTACCACTGTTTCTGGTTGAATCATTGTTTTATTGTTATAAACTTATTATTTATTAAATAATCTCCTTTATCTTAAAGGCCTTATCTTTTGAAATTGGCACTGTCTCTTCTATTAACACAGTGTCTCCTATTTTACAAGCATTTGTTTCATCATGCGCCTTAAAATGCTTACTTATTTTCCTAAATTTGCCATATTTTTTGGGTTGCTTTTCATAACGAGTAATCTCTACAACGGCAGTTTTATTCATTTTGTCCGAGACAACTACCCCCTTTAAGGTTTTTTTATTTTGTGTTGGCTTATTTTCTTTATCCATAATATTCATATTAAATTCTAAATAAATTATAAATTATTCACTAATTTCTCGCCTGCGAAGTTCTGTAAGAACTTGCGCAATATTTTTTTTGATATTTGAGATTTCCTTTACATTTTTTTTTGTTGTTCCTTTGGTCTTGAAGCGAGAATTATATAAATCCTCCCGTTTGTCTGTCAGCATTTTATAAAGTTCTCTTTCGGTTTTTTTTGTTAAATCAGAAGACATAATAATCAATTTATTTAATTACGCAATTTCACGGCTAACTATCTTTGTTTTTATTGGAAGTTTCATATTAGCTTTGCGTAAAGCTTCTCGAGCTATTGTCTCACTTACCCCATCAACTTCAAAAAGAATTCGTCCTGGTTTTACTTCAAACACAAAACCTTGAGGATCTCCTTTTCCCTTACCCATACCAACCTCAGCCGCTTTGGCTGTATAAGGTCTATCTGGAAAAATTCGAATCCAAACTTTTCCAACTTTTCCCATCTGTCTGCTTATCACTCGTCTTGCGGCTTCAATTTGATTGGATGTTACTCGCGCGCCAGTCTGCGCTTTAAGCCCATACGAACCAAAAGCAAGAGTAACTCCACGCGTATCTGCTCCTCTTTTGTTTGGATTTTTACGGCCCGTCTGCCATTTTCTATGTTTTACTTTTTTGGGAAACAACATAATGGTATAATTAAAAATTATTTTTTGTTTTTCTGATCATCAAAAACTTCTCCTTTGTAAATCCAAACTTTGATACCCAATACACCATACGGTAAATATGCTTTTTCGCGCGCAAATTCTACATCAGCGCGAAGTGTTTGCAATGGAATAGATCCTCCTTTCGCTTGTTCTTTTCGGCTCATCTCAGCCCCACCAAGTCGTCCAGAAACCATTATGCGCGCGCCTTTCACATCACGATTTGCCATTACTTTATCCAGTGTCTGTTTCATAATTCGTCTAAAAGGCATTCTTTTTTCTAAACCCTCAGCAATCATTTGGCTTACTATTGCCGCATTGCCTTCTGGATAACGCATTTCTTCAATATCAATTTTTAACTGCTCCGGAACAAATACTTTAACGCGTTTTGCCTCCTTAAGTAAATCAGCACGAAGCTTCAAAGCGCCTTCACCACTTCGCCCAATTATCATACCGGGTCGTGAGGTCTTGATTATAATACGCAACATTTTTTCATTTCGTTCAATTTCAATACCCGCAATATAAAGACCTCGTAATCTTTTTGTTAAATATTGTACAAGCAAAACATCACTCTTTAAAAACCTGGTATATTTCTCGCGACCACTTCCAAACCATCGCGACTTCCAATCTCGAATAATTCCTAATCTATGCGCCAATGGATGAACAATATGTGTCATATAAATTTATTTTTTATTTATTTTATTATCCACTTTTTTGACGGTGTCACTTGCGACTGCTTTAATTTTACTTTGAGTGGTTGCCTCTTTCTCTGTTAAACTAATCATTACACGGCTTGTTCTTTTCCGAATTGGAAAAGCGCGCCCGCGCGCTCTAGCTCGACTTCTTTTTAGTGTAGCCCCTTCATCAACACGAATTTCTGAAACCATCAATTCTTCTTTGTTTGCTTTATCATTATGTATTGCGTTTGCAATAGCTGACTGTAGTAATTTTTTTATGGGTAAAGCCGCGCGCTTTCTTAATACACTTAATGCCTGCAAAGCATCTTTCACTTTTTTTCCACGAATAACATCCGCCACAAGGCGAACTTTGCGAGGAGATTGTCTATATTTATTTAATTGCGCGATACTCATAATATTTTAATTATTACTTTTTAGTTGTTGCGTTTTTGGCCGCTTTTGCTACCGCAATTTCAGATTCTTTCTTTTTCACATCAAGCCCTTTTTGTATTTTCCCGCCGTGCCTCATAAATGTCTTAGTTGGCGAAAACTCACCTAGGCGATACCCTACCATATCTTCAACAATTTTAATTTCAATATGTTTTTTGCCATTGTGAATACCAAAAGTAAAACCTATCATATCTGGCGAAATTTGACTTGCGCGATCCCACACTTTAATAACACCCGCTTCTTCGGGTTTCTTTCCAGATATTTTTTTCAAAATCTTTGGATTTATATATGGACCTTTTTTTATAGATCGTGTCATTATTTTACTATATTATTATTATTTTTATCTTGTAATTTATTCCACAAACAAAAAAATACGGTGAATTCAAAAATACACCTACTTTTAATTAATTGCCTAATCAACAATCGTAATGGAATGTTACCAAATAACCAAAAAAAGTCAAACAAAGCGGAATTATTGTCTATACAATAAATTACGGTAACCATTTATTATTATCTATTACGGTTGCTCCAAAAAAGGTTCCTGACACCTTTTACCTTAACTTTTTACTCAAAACAAAAACCGCTACATGGCGGTTTTTGTTTTGAATTAACTTGAATAATAATATTCAATATATACTATTTAGTACATACAGCAGGATTAACACCACCACCACTTGCTTTGCCT
>JAHIYV010000111.1 GCA_018814635.1 Patescibacteria group bacterium
CTATGTAATAGTATGATTTTCCTCTTCTCCATAGATCAGCAATAATCGCTCGTTCTTCTTGAGAAATTTGTGTATAATTATTCATACAAAAACTTCGTTATGTTATTGATAATATCGACCATTTGTAAAGTGATATTATCTTAACAGAAACGAAGTTTTTGTTTTAAGGGATTGTTCCCGGTTCAGATTTGAATTCAAGTTTTTGTCTGCCACCATGAGGAAAATATAAATTAATTAATATGAAATCCGAGTATTCTATTTGCAGTATTCTACCTTCTTGGTCAAATCTTTTTAACCCCAATTTTTGTGTTACCTTTTTTGGTTTTTGTTTTGTGTAAACAATCACTCCTGCATACCCTTTTTTAACAGCAGAATTAATATATGAATAATAGTCTTTTGGTGTTAATAAAACAGAAGGTAATTGCTCTTTTTGAGCTTTTATTTCTTGTAAACAAATAATATCGGCACTGGTTTTCTCCAGCCATTTTAAAAAATTTTTCTTATATACAGCTCTTATTCCATTAACATTCCACGAGATGATTTTCATATTCTTATTCTACACTATCGCAACATCACCCTAGGTCGTTACTTGGGGGTTTCACCCCCAAGTGTTTTATTTTTCAATCTCATTCAATACTTCTTTACTGTTGATATATTTATAAAAGATACCAACGACAATGATAGCAACTATAACCAACACAACCGCGTATTTACCAAATAATCCGGAGCTTTTACCAAAATAAAAACCGATTGCTAAAAATGGAGCGGTCCAAATAGCTGACGAGATAAGCATAATAGGAATAAATAATTCTCGTCGCGCTTTTCCCATACCTGCGGCCACAGGAACAAAAACTTTAATAGCAGGAAGGAGTTTGCCTAAAAATAAAAACCATAATCCTTTTTTATGAAGAGCCACTGTAATTTTTTGTACTTCTTTTTGTGGAAATATTTTCCATTTCAGAATATAATCCAATCCTTTTTGGCGTGTAATTTCGTAAAGAATTATACATCCGATAGTATTCCCAACTGCGCCAAAAAATATAATTAACACAACATTAAGATCTCCGGTAAAAACAAAATAGCCTGCGATGATGTAAAGTACTTGGCTAGAAGGAAAAGAAATCGTACCATTGGCTATCATCATTAAAAAAATTCCAAGATAGCCCAGGGCAATGATGGTTGCTTCAATATTCATACACACATTGTAGCATTTTTTGTTTTTATTGATATACTGTGAGGGTGAATATTTTTTTAAAAGAAAAGAAAATAATATTTGGGTCTCTTCTTGTTCTGTTTGTGGGGGTGCTTGTGTGGACTCATTTTTCGAACGACATAACAAATAAACAAGCGAACACAGACAATATTCAAAACAAGCAAGTTGACTCAAAAGACTCAAAAAAAGACGCTTCTGGTTCTGGTGCTGTTTCTAATACTAACCTTAACCCTAATTCTGAATCTAAACCCGAACCAATTTTTTACCCCATAGACCGTGTAGTTGATGGCGATACAGTTGCTGTTAATATGTCTGGCGATGCCATGCTTGTGAGGATTATTGGAATTGATAGTCCGGAGGTTGATAGCGATTATACTGAACAAGAATGTTTTGGCGCGGAAGCAAGCGCTAAATTAAAAGAATTACTCACAGACAAAACAGTGCGTATGGAATATGACACTAATCAAGGTATGTTAGATAAGTACGGTCGCTTGCTCGCATATTTGTTTTTAGAAGATGGGACAAATGTTGGTGGATATATGATAGATAATGGGTACGCGCGGGAATATACTTTTGACTCGCTCTATATGTATCAAAAAGAATTTAGAGATGCCGAACACGTCGCGCGTGAACAAAAACTCGGATTATGGGCACCTGATGCTTGTGCAAAACAAAACGAAATAAAATAAAATGAAAAGAGAACGAGTTCGTTGGATTTTTATCACATTTCTTTTTTGCGCTACTTTAGTTATTTGGGTTTTTGTTTTTGACCGTGAAGCAAAAAAAGGAGTACTCACAGTTGCGTTTTTTGATGTTGGACAAGGAGACGCAATTTTTATTGAAACACCAAATGGAACACAAGTACTTATTGATAGTGGCCCAAACAATAAAGTTTTGCGTGAGATAGGAAAGCAAATGCCATTTTATGATAGGTCTATTGATTTAATAATTACATCACATCCAGACATGGATCACATTGGAGGATTGCCTTCTGTGTTATCTAGATTTTCTGTTGAAAATATTATGATTCCAGGTGTTGGCGCAGATACTTCTATATATAGAGAAATGTTGTCGCGCGCTGAAGAAAAAAATATAGAGATATTATATGCGCGTCGTGGACGAATTTATTTAGACCAAGAAAATGAAATCTATTTAGATGTTTTATTTCCTGACCGTGCCACAACTGGTTTTGAAAAAAATCTCGCGTCGGTTGTTGTGAAATTAGTTTATGGCGAAACAACATTTTTGTTCACAGGAGATTCGCCCGCAAGTATTGAAAATTATTTGATATCTGTAGATGAAGACATCCTTGATGTTGATGTGCTTAAACTTGGACATCACGGTTCCAAAACTTCAACTTCCGAACAGTTTTTAGGATACACAACACCAACCTATGCAATTATTTCAGCAGGCAAAGATAATTCCTATGGACATCCCCACAGCAGTGTGCTCGCTTTATTAAAACAGTTTGAAATTAAATATCTCGAAACCGCCAAAGAGGGGACAATTATATTTGAAAGCATCGGCGCAGAGCCGTTTGTTCGGCGTTTGTAGCCCTGCAGGGGCGAGGCAAACAACCCACAACATACAATTTGGCTCCGCAATAAAAAATCGCGTCAAACTTTCAAAATAATTCTGCCAAATTTGATTCATCAATCAAAGAAACGAGATTTGAAGTAATGAACTGACGCGCGCTCAGCGTGCTTGCCTGTGGCAGGCAGGCGTGATAGTGCCTGCTGATAATTTCCGTTCAACGTTTTTCCGTCTCTGGCGGACTCTCGCATAGAACCCGCCTCTGGCGGGTATAGTAAGCGGACAAAATTTTATCTCATTATAGAAGTTAATGACTTTTTTCGAGGACTTCTACTAGACGCCATTTTTGGGACCCCACACAAAAGTGTGTCTGATATAGTAAAATAGAATTATTAAAAGCGAGTAATAAATAAAAACTTTATGAAAGACACAAACAACAAAACAACAAAACTTTTGGAAAAAAGTATAAAAAATCTAAGAGAAAACCTTAATTC
>JAHIYV010000015.1 GCA_018814635.1 Patescibacteria group bacterium
CCGAAAACTTGGAGAGCGAAGCCAAGCAGAAAAACTTTCTTTACAATTTTTAATTTTGCGCTCCAGATTTTTTCTTTTAAAAAGAAAAAGGAAGTTTTTCTGCGAGGTGGGCCGCCGTACTCGGCGGCGAGTCGAAGCGAGTGGATTTTTTCAGGAATTTTTGATAAAGTAAGTTCGAGCGAAATCGTAAATATACACCTTTACCTAGATTTTAGTAGGTAGCCGAGGCCTACCAATAGTAGACGGGAGTTCAATTCTCCCTACCCGCACAGAACAGTATTATGTATTTGATAAAAGGCAGACGAGAAGTCGGACATCCGTCTAGTCTTGTCATCCCATGCGAATTTTTTGTTATCCTATTTGGAGTATTTTGTCATCCCGTGCTTTGGATCCAGAAATCGTGGTTATTCTCCTAGATTCCATTTTTCAACGGAATGACAAAGGTGCTTGTGGTGACGAAATTAGAGAATGACAAAAAAAAGAAAAAGCGTTAGACACACTTTTGTGAACGGCCCCCTTAATTTATTGAAATTTAGAAAAAAACAAGAACTCGTACACAAACAACAAAAAAGCGGATAATCATATCCGCTTTTTTTGAAATCAAGATAGGGTGTGAATCTATCTTACTGTGTCTTTTAATGCTTTTGATGCTCTGAATTTTGGCACCCTCATTTCAGGAACTTGGATAGGTTCTCCTGTTCGTGGATTTCGCGCAGTACGAGCAGCTCGTAGTTTAGCAGAAAAAATACCTAAACCTGAAATAGAAACTTCTTCGCCCTTTTTTAATGTTTCTATAATAGATGCAATGATGGTTTCAACTGTTTGTTCTGCGGAAACTTTTGTCCCCCCCATTTTTTCGTGCACTATTTCAACGATTGAATGTTTATTCATAATTTTTTTTAATTATTATCTTATAACTTATAATAAATGAATTAATTCGACCTTCTTTTAATAATAAGCTCCTATTATTCTAACAGATAAGAGCTTTGATGCCTACCTATTATTATATATAAGCATATTTTTTACGCAATAGCTAGCCAGTTTTGGTTTATCTCGCTAATTCCATTACTCGTGATTCTCTTATAACATTGACGCGAATTTCACCGGGGTATTTTAATTCCTTTTCTATTTGCTTAGCAATATCTCTTGCTAGTTGCCGTGCTTCTATATCAGATATTGCTTCTGGTTTTACAAAAATGCGTAGCTCGCGTCCCGCTTGAAGGGCGTATGCTTTTTCAACTCCGTCAAACGACTTCGCAATTGCCTCCAGATCTTCAAGCCTCTTGATATAGTTTTCAATAGTATCCCGCCTAGCTCCTGGGCGACTACCAGAAATAGCATCTGCTGTCTGAACAATCTTTGCCTCAATGGTTTCATACGGATAGTCCTCATGGTGAGATTTCATTGCTTGTATAATTTTTTCATTGGCCCCAAATTTCTGTAATATTCTCCGCCCTATTTCAACATGAGTTCCTGGTATTTCATGATCAACTGCTTTTCCTATGTCATGCAATAATGCGCCTGCTTTTGCAATTGCTACATCAGCGCCAATTTCTTCCGCAATTATTCCCGCGATATGAGACATTTCAATAGAATGCTGAAGAACATTTTGACCATAGCTTGTTCTAAAATAAAGTCGTCCTAAAATTGAAATAATTCGCGGGTCTAGATCATAAACGCTACATTCATAGGCCGCTTTTTCTCCTTTTTCTTTTATAATTTTATGAATTGTTTCTTTTGCTGTTGCTACAAATTCTTCAATTTTAACAGGTTGAATGCGTCCATCTAGCAGTAAGTTTTCTAAAGCCACTTTTGCTATCTGCCTCCTAACAGAATCAAAGGATGATATGATAACCACTCCTGGTGTATCATCAACAATAAGTTCAACCCCCGCCACTCGCTCAAATGCGCGAATATTACGACCTTCTTTTCCAATAACCTTGCCTTTTATGTCGTCAGAGGCAATGTTTACCGATGAAGTAGTAAATTCTGCCGCTGTTGAATTACCCATTCTTTGTATTGCAGCCGCTAAAATTTCTTTTGCCTTGTTTTCAAAACGACTCTCACCTTCCTGGTCAAGTTTTTTTAAGCGTATTGAGAGATCTTCTTCTTGGTCTTTTTTGATAACATTCAAGAGTTCTTCTTTAGCATCTTCTGCGCTTAGTTCGGAAATGCGCTCCAACTCGGTTTCTGCGGCTTTTGATTTTTGTTCTACTTGTTCTTTAATTATTTTGATATCTTCAATTTTCTTTTTTATAGACTCTACCTCATTGTCTATACCTAATTGTCTTTTATCAAGTAATTCTTCTTTTTTTGCAAACCTGTTCTCTGTTTTTTGAAATTGTTCATCTTTCTCTTTTTCCTTCTCTTTTATTTCTTGCGCCAAACCCTCAGCTTTTTTTTCGGCACTTTTAATAATCTTTTGGGAGCTTTCTTTCGCCTCCAATATCATTTTTTTAATCTCAATCTCCAAAGAGCCTTTTTTGCCAATAGCAAGAAAATATCGCAAAAAATACCCCAAAACAATCCCAAGTACACTTGTGATTGCTAATAAAACCATTGTTTGTATATTCATAATAGTGAAAAAGATTTCACTTTGAAAATAATCCTATGGTGGTCCTATGGTAATTTCATACCCAAACTAGACAGCATACATAGTAATACAATATTAACAGGATACTTATCCCAGTAACTTATAAAGTTTAAATTTGAATAGGTTGTAAGCCACATTAAACATCGAAGAATTTTTCCGTAAAGTAAAATCCAACTAATTAGTCATCTCTAATAATTAACCTAACAATAACAATTTCATACTACCAAAAAAGTACGGCTGTGTCCAATTTTGATTTTTTAAGAGTCTGTTCATAATCTAAGATATTATCCAAGATTATCCAAGGACCGTCCTTGGATAAGACCAAACGGCTATTTATAAGGCTTTTTCGTTGTCCAAGGACCGTCCTTGGACAAATGTCCTTGGACAAATGGACTAATTCTTGGGTTGATTTTGGCTTGTTTTTTTGATAAAGTTAAACAGCCCTGCTTGTAGATAGCTTGGTTAACCCAAAAAAATTTAGTCGCTGATATAAAATAACCTGTTTAATTTTCGCTCAAATTCCCAAAATTATGTTGTTTTTGGGTTATAGACCTTGTCTATAAGTCCATATTTTTTTGCTTCTTCGGGTGTAAACCAGTAGTCACGATCCATATCTTTAGCGATTTGTTCTGTTGTTTTGTATGTGTGCTGAGCAAGTATTTTTATTAAATTATCCTTTGATTTTAACATTTGCTTGGCAGATATTTCAATATCTGATGCTTGTCCTTCTACGCCTCCTATGGGTTGATGAATCATAATTTCCGCGTTTGGCAAAGAACATCGTTTTCCTTTAACGCCCGCGGAGAGAAGAATAGAACCCATAGAGGCTGCCATTCCCACACAAATTGTTGATACATCGGGTTTAATATGTTGCATGGCGTCATAAATCGCAAGCCCAGCGTAAACATGACCGCCTGGAGTGTTAATATATAGAGAAATATCTTTTTTGGGGTCTTCTGATTCCAAAAAGAGAAGTTGAGCAATCACAATATTTGCTACATTGTCATCAATGTGTCCACTAAGAAAAATGATACGGTCTCTCAAAAGACGAGAATAAATATCATAAGCTCTTTCGCCTGTGGCAGATTTTTCAATAACTGTTGGTATAAGCATATTCATATCCTTTCACTTTCATTCACTAATTTAACGCTAATTATAATAAAAAGTATAGCACAAAAAATAAAAAATCCTAATTTTTTTAATTTAAGGTTTACCCTTGGACAGATTTAATTTTAACTTTTTATCCACATTTTATGCACAAATTTAACGAATTATTGACACATTTTTTTCTGATTTTTTATGTTAGAATCAATTAATGCAAAAAACTTTCAAGAATAATAGTCTGCGTGTTCCCCCTCAAAATATTGAGGGAGAAAAAGCGCTATTGGGTTCCATTATGCTTAAACCAGATGTATTTCATGATATTGTTGATATTATTTCTCCTGATGTTTTTTATACTGAATGTCATCGCAAGATATTTCGCGCGATGTTGGATTTATACAGTAAAAATCAACCAATAGATTTACTCTCGCTATCTAGTCGTCTTAAAGAAAAAAAAGAATTACAAAACATAGGTGGTAGCTCTTATCTCACTGAAATTATTGAGGGTGTTCCTTCTTCCGCAAATGTTAAATATTATGCTGATATTATTTATAAAAAATTCATACTCCGTAATATTATTGTCGCAGCCGACCATATAGCTGAGCTTGGTTATAATGAACATCTTGAGCTAGAGCAACTAATTGACGAGGTAGAAAAAAAGGTTCTTCAAGCAACCAATATTAACAGCAGACAAAAATTTGCTCTTTTAAAACCTTTATTAACAGAAGCTTTTGAGCGTATTGAGAAACTTCATAATAGTAAGGGTCAAGAAATTCGTGGAATCAGAACTGGGTTTACCAATATTGATGACAAGCTTGCTGGTTTACAAAAATCAGATCTTATTATTATTGCCGCGCGTCCCTCTGTTGGAAAAACAGCTCTTGCTCTTGATATTGCGCGACAAACCGCGATTAAATATAAAACTAAGGTTGGTATTTTTTCTCTTGAAATGAGTTCTCAACAACTTGTGGACAGAATGTTGAGCGCGCAAGCGCGCGTGGATTCTTGGAGACTACGCACAGGTAAATTAAATACTGATGAAGATTTTTTAAGCATACAAACGGCGTTAGGCGAGCTTTCTAAAGCGCCAATTTTTATTGATGACAATGCCAGTAACACGGTTCTTTCAATTCGTTCAGTCGCGCGGAAAATGAAAAAAGAACAGGGTTTGGATCTTATAATTGTTGACTATCTTCAACTTATTCATCCAACAAAAAATTATGATTCAATGGTTAATCAAGTAACAGAAATTTCCAGAGCACTTAAAGGACTTGCGAGAGAACTGGAAGTGCCGGTGCTTGCGTTGTCTCAACTTTCTAGGGCAATAGAACAACGAGGGGGGCGACCTCGTTTGTCCGATTTACGCGATTCTGGTTCCATTGAGCAAGACGCGGATGTGGTAATGTTTATTCATCGTGATGATAAACAAAAAGATGAGTCCGAAAAGACCAACATTGCTGAGATTTTGATAGAAAAACACCGCAATGGTCCAACAGGTAAAGTAGAGCTTTATTTTAATGAGAAAAAAACTTCTTTTGAAGATTTAAGGACTGATATTCCCGCTAATACAGAGGCGGAAGAAATTTTTGATAATTTCTAATAAATATAATATGGATAACATTTCAAAATTAATTGAAAAATTTTCCCAGTTTCCGGGTGTAGGAGGAAGACAAGCTAAAAGGTTTGTTTATTTTCTTTTATCACAAGATAAAAACTACGCTCAAGCACTTTCTACTATAATCTTACAACTTTCGGATAGCGTGACTAAATGCTCGCACTGTTTTAGATTTTTTCTGTCTTCTAGTATTGATGCTTCTGTATGCAATATATGCGCAAGCGCCAACACAGATAAAACATTATTAATGATTGTTGCAAAAGATGTTGATTTAGAGAATATGCAAAAAAGTAACACTTTTAACGGGCGCTATTTTATATTAAACGGACTTATGTCAATTGCGAGCAAAAAAGATTCTGTGGGGCTAAGAACAACAGAACTTGTGAGAGAGATTAAACGCGCTATAGAAGAAGATAATTTACAAGAAATAATTTTTGCTTTCACTGTAAATCCTGAAGGCGATAATACAAAAATGTTTATAAAACAGCTTTTACAACCCCTCATTGAAAAACACAAAATTAAAATAACAACACTAGGTCGCGGTCTTTCCACAGGAACCGAGCTTGAATATTCTGATAGTAACACTCTCAAGAGCGCGTTGCAAAATAGAGAATAAATAAATGTAAATATCAAAAATCAAAATGGAAAATTTACCCTGTTAAATTGCTTCGCACCTGCTTTGTGGGATTTAACAGGGTGAAAATTACTTGATTGTTCCGATTTTAACTTTGTCGTGAATTTGGCGGTGTCCTTTCTTTTTAAAGTAGCGACTTTTTGATTTGAATCTAATGACACTGATTTTTTTATTTCTTCCACGCGTTTCATAAATTGCTGTAATTTTCGCTCCCTCAATATACGGAGTTCCAACAACTGTTTCTTTTTCATCATTGATTAATAGCACCTTATCAAAAACCACTTCATCCCCCTCTTTCAAGTTAGCAGAAAGCTTCTCAATTTTAATTGATTCGTCAGGACTTATTTTATATTGCTTTCCACCTGTTTTTATTATTGCAAATTTCATAATTTCTCAATTATACATAAGTTCCCCTATAAATCAAGTTGAAACAAGCAATTGACAAACAGGACCATCTCATATAGTTTATTTATTAGACAGTTGAAGATGTCTAATAGAACATTGATAAAAAAATATCAAAGAAAATAAGAAAAAAGGAGAAAAGGAGGTGAGAGAAGATGGAAGAGATTACAGATTCTTTGAAAAAAGATCAAGATCTGGGGCAACTTGTCTTTGGGGATGACGAGAAAAAGATCCAGGACCCAATAAGAATGTATCTTTCCGATATTGGCAAGATAGAGCTTCTTACCCCGGTCAAAGAGGTAGCTATTGCTAAGAGGATAGAGAGGGGAGAGGAAGAAATAGAAGAAGCTGTTTTTTCTCTTCTTATTTCTTTGCGTGAGATCAAAAGGATCTCTATGTTGTTAATTCAAAAAAAGATAGATATTTTAAAGGTAATCCAGGTTCCTTCTCCGGAAACAGTTACAGAGAATAAGAAGGAAAAACTCACTCTTCGTTTCCACAACTTCTTTAATAAAGCTGAAAAAGAGAAGGACGACATAGTTACTTTAAAGAAGCAACAAAAAGGACCTTCGTTGGCCGCTTTAACGGACAACTTGCAAAAAAAGTTGTCGAAAGGTACAGCGAGAAATAAAAGACATGGGAGAAAAGGAAGTAAAAATCCAGCGCGCGCTGGATAGCGCTTTGCAGTTTCAGAAAAACTACAAAGCGGTAATTGAATAGAAATTTCGGACAAAAAAGGGCGGCAAAGGACTAATCTTGCCGCCCTTAAAATTTTATATTATTGGGTTTCTAAAAACTCAAATACTTTTTGATTGGTGATGAGAGTTTCTACATATACTTTTACTCTTTCTTCCTCTGCTTCGGGATATTGTTTAAGCAACATTTCTGTTTGCTCCTCAACCACTTTCTCGGGAGCGATTATTTTTTCTTCAATACTTATCTTGTTTAAAATTAGTTGAATTTTGGCTCTTTTTTCCGCGTCTTTTTCCGCGTCTTTTCGGATGTCTTCTTCCGTTTTTTTCAAATGTTTAATATATTCGTCAAATTTTATTCCCATGCGTTCAATGTCTATTTTTATTTGGGCCATCATTTTGTCCAACTCAGCTTCAATTATTACGCGCGGAAGATCTATTTGCGAAGAAGAAATTATTTTTTCTAACATCTCAAGTCTTATTTTATCAGACTCTCTTTGTTGTTTCTCAAATAAAATGTTTTGTTTTAGCGCATCCGTAAAGTCCGCGACATCCTTAAAATCTCCAAATTGTTTTACAAAAGCGTCGTCAAATTTAGGCAAGTCTGTTTCGTCAGATTTTTTTTCAGATACTTCTTTTTTTAGGTCTCCTTCTTTTTCTTGTTTGCCGTTATCTTTTTGCAGAGATGCCTCGCTTTCTTTTGTGTGCTTGCGTTGCGTCGCGTTTCTTTTTCTAATTTCTAAAATAGCATCCTCAACTTCTTTGTCCGTTACCTCTATTTCTTTTTGCCATTTTTTCGCGTAAATTTCTTTGGCAATTTTTTTATAATTTGTAAGGATAATTTCCGGCAAAACAACAACTTTCATAATAAAAGCAAGAGGGTTTCCGGGTGCCATTTTAGTGATATTAATCTCGGGCCGCCCAAGAGGCTCCAATGAATTCTCTGTTATAATGTTTCGATATTCCGCGCCGATCGTGATTTCCGCCATTTCTTCAAGGATGACTTTTTCACTTAAATGAGTTGTTAATATATTTTCTGGTATATGTCCTTTTCTAAAGCCCGGTAATTCAACATTTTTACTAAGATTTTTAAAGGCCTGTATCCTGTTTTTATCAAAAAGTTCCGCTGGAATTTCACCTGTAATTTCTATTTCGGAATGCTCTAGTTTTTTGATTTTTACCAATGTGTTCAAAGTATTTTTATTTATTTTGTTTGCCATATATATATTATAATTCAAAAGTTAAAATTCAAAAAGTAAAATTGCAATTCAAAAGTCAAAATTTTTTATTTTTTAATTTCAAAACTCCACTTGCTAACATATTAGCTATTTCTGTAGATTTAATCAATAAATTCTCTACTATTTTATTGTTTGCAAGATTATTATCACGAAGAAGTTCCAACCAATACTTTGTTTCATTAGCGCTTTTAATGAAATTTCATAAAACTTCTTAAATTCTAA
>JAHIYV010000112.1 GCA_018814635.1 Patescibacteria group bacterium
ATAAATTTTTTAAGTTTACCCTGTTAAATAGTCGCGAAGCGAATTTAACAGGGCAAGTGCCTAAGTATAGGCGTAAAAATTTAGAAAAAATTATGCCAAAATATGAAAATTGTAGTAGGAACTAATTACGGGACAAGTCTATTAGATAAAAAGATATAAACATAATTCCCGGCAAACTTTCCAAATAACTTCACTTAGGGGTGTCACTTAGGGGTGAAACCCCTAAGTGACACCCCTAAGTTGGTACTCTTTAAAATTAGTTTTTTGTTTTATCATTTTTAATTTTTGCATTGTCATTTTAATTTTTGATTTTTACATTTTAATCTTTTATCCCCTACAATACATTCTGGCTAACTTCGAGGAGTGATGCTTTGTAAAGTTTTAAAACATCCTCAAACCGCCCCTCAATGGTTGATCCTAACACAACAATAATAATAGGCGAGCCAATACCTGAATCAAAGACAACACCGAGGTTGCCACCTGCTAAATCAGTAAAACCAGTTTTGGATCCAATAATTCCTGAAAATAACTCAACAAATTCATTGGTATTTTTAGCGGTATGCTCAAGATCGTTTTGTGAAAAAAAATATGAGATCTTATTGGTTGTCGCTTCTAAAAGATGCGGGTTGGTATTCAATATATATTCAAATAAACGCGTCGTTTCTTTCGCAGTTCCATACGCGCCACTTTGTTTAGTATTTAGATCTAAGCCAGACTCATTATAAAACTCAGTTTGTTCTAAACCTAATTCACGCGCTTTTTCATTCATTTTTTCTACAAAAATTTCTTTGGGATTTTGTGTTTTAGTAGAAATCATCGCAGAATTATGAAGTAATAAATTACCTGCTTGTGAAACTATAGCCGAAACACCATCATTTGAAGAAGTCATAAGAGTAAAATCTAATAAATCTGCAAGTTTCCATTTTTCTTCCGCAAATAAACCTAGGTCTCCTTCTTTTGTAAGATCTGATTTTTCAATAGTAATAATAGTGTTTTTATCTAACAACTCAGAAGCAATAATTGCTGTCATGGTTTTTGTGAGAGATGCAAGTGGCATACGATCATTTTTATTTTTTTCATAAAGAACCTTTCCAGTAGCAATATCTAATACCAACGCGGCTTTTGCTTGAATATCAATATCCTCAAATGCATTTTTATATAAAACTACATTAACAGGAATAACTTCTTCATCTACAGAGGATTGTGTCTGTGTGAAATTAAAAACATCAAGAGCGAAAGCAACCTTATTTTTATTTGAAATATTCTTGGTTGTGAAAATTACATTACTTGATACTGTTAATAGAAAAAAAGTACCTGCAAATATTATTAAGAATAAAAAAGAAAGAAAATAAAAACTTTCTCTTTTTTCTATATTATTCTTTTTTGAATCAATAAAAATTTGCATTTAGTAATTGGCTTAATTAGGTAGTGTCACCATTTCTTTGTCCACAACAACTTGTCCAATTTGTTTATTCACCAAATCATAATTTGGCAACTCTTCTACACATGATACACCAAGATACGCTAATAATTCAAATGTGGGACGATAGAAAAAACTTTTATTGTGGGGCATATTAATTCGTTCAACTAATCCCCTCATAACCATATTCCGTAAAATGTAAGAAGAATTAACGCCACGAATATAATCAATTTCGCTACGCTTCACAGATTTACGATAAAGAACAATGGACAATGTTTCAAGTCCCGGCTTGCCAAGATCTTTATCTAATTCATCTTTAATAATTTTTTCAACCACAACAGCCGTTTGTGGTGTTGTGCCTAGCATTATCATATCATTATTTTGCATTAAAACGACCCCCCTACCTTCCAGTTGTATTTTAAGTTTTGCTATAGCTTCCAATACAACTTCTTTTGTTGCATCAAGTATATCCACAAGAAAAGAAATTTTCACCGCTTCAGCTTTATGAAAAAGTATAGCCTCAATATATTTTTCTAAATCTTTTTCTTTTTTCTCCATTATATTAACATTTTAGCATAAAATAACAGAATACTCCACGCAACGTTGTTTCTCGCCATTCCTTAAAACGCAAGAAAAAACAATGAACGAGGTGAGCGAGAGGTGAGCGAGGGGTGAGCGAGGTTGAACCTCGCTCAGACTCTTCCAAACCCTTATTGCAATTTTTCTTGCAAATAGTGCTTGTTTGTTATATTCTTTTAATATTAATGGCAATTTTTATAGGATAACCTTATTTGTTTAAAAAATAAATAAACCCTGAGAAAATTATATAATAATTATGGATAAAGAAAAAACAGATTCTAAGCAAGGTCATGGAGATGAAGACAAAAAAGTAGAAGTTGAAAAGATTAAGGAAATTAAAAAAACAAAAAATATCGCCTCATTTTTAGAAACTATTGTGCAAAAAACTAAGATTAAAGAAATTACAAACATCAAAACACCCCCAAAAGATATTACTGAAAATACTACCGCCAATGTGACCGCGAATATTTTAAATATTAAAACAGCAAAAATACCAAAAATAAAAAAAGTTATGGAGACGTGTAGTGATGATGCTCTGCCAACTTATTCCTCTTTTATGAGCGCGGTAATGCGAAAAAGTACGACTCGTACAGAGGTTGGAAATGTTGTGGAGGGAAAAGTAATCAGCTTTGGTAAATCATCTTTATATATTGATTTGCCTCCATGTGGAACCGGTATTATATATGGGCGTGAATTTATTAGCACTCGTGATGTTATAAAAAGACTAAAAATTGGAGATATCATTACAGCAAAAGTTGTTGAAACAGAAAATGAGGATGGCTACATTGAATTATCTCTAAAAGAAGCGCGGCAGGCTGTTCTTTGGGAAGAAGCAGATGAAATGATAAAAAACAAAACTATTCTTGAGTTGACAATACAAGACGCGAACAAAGGAGGTTTAATTTTAGAATGGCAAGGTATTCAAGGTTTTTTACCAGCATCACAACTTAGCGCCGAAAACTATCCGCAAACAAAGAACGGGGATAAAGAACAAATATTAGAAAAACTCAAAAAATTTGTTGACACACAGCTTGCTGTTATAGTCATTGCCTCTAATCCAAAAGAAAATAAACTTATTTTTTCCGAAAAAAATCTAGGAGAAAAAGAAAAATTAGATATTACAGAAAATTATAAAATAGGTGATGATGTGGCAGGAGTAGTTACAGGTATTGTTGATTTTGGTGTTTTTGTAAAAATAGCTAAAGATCTAGAAGGTTTAGTTCATATTTCAGAACTTGACTGGGGTTTAGTGGAAAATCCACGCGAACTTTATAAAATAGGAGATAAAGTTACTGTAAAAGTTATAGATGTGAGAAAAAATAAAATTTCACTCTCAATTAAAGCTTTATTGAAAAACCCATGGACAAAGGCTTCAAAAAAATATAAAAAAGGTGATATTGTAAAAGGAGTAGTAATTAAGTTTAATCAATTTGGAGCATTAGTGTCCATAGAAGAAGGGGTTTCGGGCCTTATCCATATATCTGAATTTGGGACAGAAAAGGACTTAAAAGAAAAACTTGAACTTGGTAAAACTTATACTTTCCAAATTACTTTCTTCGGACCAAAAGAACAAAAAATGACTTTAATTTTATTGGACGGCAAAAAAGAATTTGATGCCAAAAGAAAAACGATTAACAAAAGCGAAGAGGAATAATAATCTATCGGAGCCGAGCTCCGATAGATCTCCAAAAAAAAGAAAATAAACAAGCGAAGCAAATGAGTGAGGTTCAACCTCACTCATTTCACCTCACTCATTTACATTTATGAGCCGTTTAAGGAAAAAGAACTCCCTGCGCTCTTGGCGCAGTAGTCTATTGCTAATAAAGGAATCATGCTAAAGTATTAGCATGACCCATAAAAAGAAAATAAATTTTAGTCTATCGGAGCCGAGCTCCGATAGATTGCGGGATGACAAAATACTCTTTTTAGTAACAAAACCCAGACCCTAAAGCGGAGGACTTGGAATCGCTGGCGGGGTGCCTGCTGGTTTATTTTTTGTATCAAAAGTATCCGCTAGAAGTCCTATCAAACCCCACAATGAGACCATTACCGCGATGGCAATAACACCGTAAGTTATTAACGCTTTACCTTGTGTGCGCGCATCTTCATTGTCTCCAGCTTTTATAAACCTTATAACACTCCATAAGAAAAAAACAACTGCTAAAGCAACAAGTATTGCTGGGATTTTATTTAAAAACTCCAATACTGCCGTTTCAATCTCACTAAGTGTGGTTACCGCCGCAAAAGACACAGATGGCATCATTATAATCATAAAAACTAAGCCAAAAAAACTGGCGATCCTTTTTATTTTTTGTTTTATAAAAGTTATCATTAGTATAAAATTATTTACATTTACAATTCACCATTAATATCATATTGCGGGACATCATCGGGGTTGCGAATAATTAAGTCATCAGGAGAATCAAAAAAAGTATCTACCAGAATACCTACTAAACCCCACAATGATACCATTACAAATATCGCAATGATGCCATGTATCATTAAATCGCGACCCTTAATTCTCTCTTCTGGGTTGTCAGACAGTCTAATATATTTTATCACTCCCCATAAAAAATATGTAACTGCTAGCGCAACCAGTATTGGAAACAAATTCTTGACCAAACCTAACGCATTCCCCAAAACATCTTCAAAAAGAGGAGGGTCCGCTGCAAATACAAAAGACGGTAAAAAAAATATCGTAAAAATTAAAAACTTATAATTTTTCATATAATAAATACTAAAACTAAAAACCAAAACTCTTAACCAATATCTTCGCAAGTCCCCAAAAGCTTATCATAACAGCAAGGGCAATAATACCATACAACATCATCGCGCGTCCTTTGATTCTCTCTTCCGGATTATCTGTTTGTAGAACATATTTTGTAATACCCCACAAAAAATAACCTACCGTTAACGCAATAAGAAATGGAATGATTGGTTGCAATATCTTTCCTATAATATGGCTTACAAGCGATTTAATATCATCAAAAGCAAAAGCAGGGAGCGGAAAAAGCGCAAACCCCATAATTATAACTAAAAATTTATTTCTTTTTTTCATCTTTGTTTTTTGATACTAAGGGGCTAGAAAGATCAAACTACTATAAATTGTCTATCGTTCCGCCAATTGCTTCGGCTAAAACCCAAGCGCCCAAGACCAATGCGCCACCGATGAGCACCCATCTCAATGACTCTTTTGCTTTTGTAAGTTCTGCGTCTTTACCCTGCGCTACTACAAAAAGATAACCGGTATAAACTATCATTACCGCAAGCACCACAGCTCCTATTTCTGTAACTATTTCAAACAAGGCGAGAAGTAGTTCACTCACAGTATCTACATTTTTAAACGGGTTTGGAATTGTCTCATTATCCGCTAACCCAATTGAAGGCAAAGACAATAAAACTGTATAAAAAACCAACCAAGTTTTTTTAACAAAAGAAAAATTTTCACACATTACCACGCGTTTTATTTTTCCAAAAACCAAAGATATTATATTTTTCATATTTCTTATTTTATTGTATTAGCAACTAAACCCGAGAAACTCTTATTAAACCAGAGCAAGGGATAATTTCTATTCCTACTTTTTCTAGCTCATCTAAAAACAGATTTACTCCGAGAGAATCAGAACTGATATGTCCGGCTATCACAACATTAAGATGCGCAGCTTCAGCTTCTTTGCGATGTTCTTCCGATTGATGCATCGCGACAACTGTGCCAATTCCAGCATTAGCCATTTTTTCATAAATTTTTGGAGAACCTTCTGTGCCACCAGTAATTTCAGTCATAGATATTTTACCACATCTATTTTCTTCAGATCCAACAAAAATTTTAGGACCAGCTCCATATTCAATAGCTTTTTTGTATTCAGGAATTTCTTTCAAAATTTTAATTAAATCATTAACTCGTTCAGGATTTTCTTTTTCAATTTTATCTTTTAGAAATTTAGCCGCTAAATTATCGCAAACTGTATGGCAACACATAAAATTAAATCTCAAAAGTCGCGCAGTGTCTATTACTTGTTGGTGGTTCATGGGGCTAAATTTTCGCGCAATTTCCGAAATTCTTTCTTTCATTAAACCCTCAGCAACATTAATTGGCACGCCATAATAATTCAAAACATCACATTGTAATTCCATAACATCATGTAAATTCGCGAGCGCTTTGCCTTCCGGATGATGGGAGATAATTAAATCAATATTACCTAATTCTTTCGCAAGTAAAACTTCGCTGGAATCAATATCAATTCCTACTAAAACTTTTTTAATTTCTTTGTTTTCAGATATATTTAAAACCCGTGTATCAGAATATGGATTAGTTAAACTTTCCATATCAAATTCTTGCTTTTCTTGTTCTGAAAGTTTATCAAATTTATCTTTTTTATAAAGCAATAATTTATCCAAAACTTCTTTAGTTCGAAAATCGGAATCTCTCCCCATTTGAACTGCTAAATTATAAATTTCTTGAATTTTCATATTTATATTATCTTATAACATTACCATACATCTTATTATATCTTATTCTATCATAATAACAAAAAAGACAAACCTATAAAAATGTTAAAAAGTAAACTTACCTAAAAGTCACTTAGAAGCTCAACTCCTAAGTTCATTCGGATTTTCAAATGGAAATGAGCGAGAAATGAGCGAGGTTGAACCTCGCTCATTTCCCTCGTTCATTTTGTGGTTGGCGATCGCGCCACACACGACCAACCATCTGTAAAGCTTGGGTGAAATTGAGAAGGCTATTTATTTGCCAGTTTTTAGTTTACTCGCCAGTCCATAAATACTTCTTTGAGGAGAATTTCTTTATTGTCACCTTGGTGGTTCCACTCAACTTTTGATTCAATTTGGAATTCTGTATCAAGAATTCCTCCATGATCTCCTTTGTGTCTAACACGAATAGAACGCTTAAATAAAGTATCATTGCCAGAAGAATATTGATATTTTTGATTGTCAAATTTGATATAAAGACACTTACCAGCAGGGCAATTTCCTTTCACATTAGTAAACGCGTCAATGGTACAATATGCGTTCGGGTTTCCCGCCGTAGAGCAGAAATGCAAATCATAAGAGCCACCACCTGGCTCGATAAGTTTCCTGCCCTCTTCTCCAGCATTATCGTTCGCAATAATATTCAGTCGCACAAGTTCTATCCCCTCTTGCGCTAAATATGACGCTATTACTTGATCCCTTGAAAAATAAGAAAGATTAATTCCTTGAAATGCAATAAAAAGAAGACCCACTACCGCAACAAGTAAAATAGTAATGCCTACAAGCGTTTCTATTAAAGTAAAACCTTGGTTAGGTTGTAGTTGGTAGTTTGTAGTTGGTAGATATTTTTTAGGTTGTAGTTTTTTCATATACAAATTGTTTTTATATTTTTTTATTCTGGAGTGCGTTGTACAGCCGTAGTTTGAATATTAAACGATGATATCACTCCTTGTTGTGTCCCAGCTGTGCCTTGAATAGAAATAATCACGCGAGGAGGTTCGTCTGATCCAGAGGCATCATTGTCAGATACATAAAATTTTAAATGTTCTATTTTTATGGAAGGTGCGGTAACATTTTTAAAATTTGCTCCACTATTAACAGATTTTTTTAATGTTTCTGCCTCAAGTTTATATACAAATTGATCAGTTGAATCAAGGGGGTCACCTGTATAGGATTCCAACGCTAAATAATTTTCTCCAGTCGCGCATAATAACTCATCCTCAATACTACCTCCTGCTCCGCAATGATATGTATTCCCCTGCGTTATATTTCTTGCCATTTCTTCCAGAGACAGATTCAAATTATCCATTGCGGCGCGCAGGGATTGTGCTTTGTGATTTGCGTCAACCATAGAAAGCAGGGCTTGCATGCTTATAAATAAAATAACAGTAAAAAGACCTAGGGAAACAATCATCTCTA
>JAHIYV010000113.1 GCA_018814635.1 Patescibacteria group bacterium
TATTTTACCAATTAAATTATAGGCCCAAAAACCCTCAGGCTTCAACAAGGATAAGTATACAAAAAAAACGAGTGTGGCGCAAAAATGTTAATTCCAACATATTATACCAAATTATACCAAGGGTTACCCTTGGTTTTGTATAATTAAATTGCTTCGCACCTGCTTTGCAAGATTTAATAGGGTAAATTTTCTATTTTTACCCTGTTAAATATGAAGCAATTTTTGCCAAACAAAAATTATTTAACAAGGTTGATTTTTACATTTTGATTTTTGTTATGACTTCAATTCTGTGTTTAAGGTCACTTAATACATTCATATAGGCAATAAATGCCTCATAAGGCGAATCGTAGGGACTGAAATATTTGTGCACATCGCCATCGTTAAACCATTTGGTGCACATATAATAAAAATGATCTGAAGTTTGTAATCGTCTCCAATCTTCTATTATATTAAAATCTTTTGTGGCAAGAACTTCCTTTTCCATATCATAAATTTTTTGAAGCGCGTCTTGCTGAATACTATTTGAACGCCACGCGGACAAGTCTCGTTCAACATCCGCCCAAGACATAAAATTTGGCATTGATAATTCGCCTACGGAGTCATATTTTTCAAGCGCTTCGCTTGGCGTAACAAAATTATTATCCAAATTTTTAAGAAGTTCAGACGGAAGCGTTTCTAAAAATTTAAAAATTCCTGTGTCTTCCCATTGATGCTCGCCAAAAGTTTCATAATCCATAAATAAATTTACAATATTTCCGTTTCCATTTGTCGCATTAACCCATTGAGAAAACTTTGGCGCGGAAAGAGGATGCTCCGCCCATCCTTTGTCTGAAAAACGAAAAGCAATATCATCTGATAATTTGTAGTTTTTAAGTAATAATTTTATTTTTTTTGTGTTTGGTGGTTTATATAAAAAATTTGGACTTCGCCAATCTAAAACGGCATCCCAACCTTCGGCAAGAATTCCTTTATATCCCATTTTTTCTACTTCTTGCGCCAAATCATCATTATAAATAAGTTCTGTGTTGCGAAAAACTGTTGGTACTATATTAAATATCTTTTTTATTTTTCTCGCATGTTTTACCACTTGTTTCTTAAACTCTTTTTTTGAATATAAAAATGATAACGAGTGATAATATGTTTCAGCCAAAATTTCCACTTGCTCTGTGCGCGCAAGTTCTTGAAAAGATATAAGTACTTCGGGACTAAATTCTTCAAGTTGGTCTAAAAATACTCCGGAAAAAGAAAAGCTGATTTTCATTTCAGGGTGTTTTTTAAGAAGCTTGAGAAATAATTTATTCGCGGGAAGATATGATTTATTCGCGACTTTCAAAAGTATTTTTTCATTATTTAAATTACCGTCTGATTTATCGTTAAAATATTCATGGTCTTTGCCAATATCAAAAACTCTATGTTTTTTTATTCTATATGGTTGATGAACTTGAAAATAGAAACAAATTGATGTCATAATTTTTCTATTTTGATTTGTTAATAATTTTATTGTATAAAGCAACACATTTTTTTGCGGGAGTATTCCATGTAAGTTTTTTAGCCTCTTTCTTCGCGTTCTCCGTGAGAGTTTGTTGAAGTGAGCCATAAGTTAACACGCTTATTATTTGATTTGCCATTTCATCAATATCCCAAAAATCAACTTTTAACATATGGCTTGTGACTTCCGATATGCCCGACTGCTTGGAAATAATTGATGGTGTATTTTGCAAAGCGGCTTCAAGAGGCACCAAACCAAACGGTTCAGATACAGAAGGCATTACAAACAAATCTGCCGCGCGAAACATTTTTGTTACAGCTTCTCCAAGCAACATACCAGTAAATATAACTTTGTCTGAAATGCCTAGTGCAGCAACTTGGTCAATCATCTGTTTATGCATATCACCACTACCAACAACCACAAATAATACTTTGCCGTCATAAATATCAAGCACGCGTTTTGCAGTTTGAATAAAATAGTCGGGTCCTTTTTGAATTGTAATACGCCCTAAATATAGTACAATTTTCGTGCCTGTAGCTTTTATTTCTTCAAGGGTCGCGGGAAGATTCATTTCGTCGGGTTCTTCAATCGCATTATGAATAACTTCTATTCTTTCAGGTGATATATAATATTTTTCAACAAGAAGATTTTTTGTAAAGTTACTAACCGCTATAATTGAATCAGCATATTTTATTGCTTCTTGCTCTAATGCAAAAACTTCAGAGTTTGCTCCTTGCCCCCCCGAGCGGTCAAATTCTGTCGCGTGAAAATGTAAAATAAGGGGCTTGCCACTTATTTTTTTTGCTTCAACCCCAGCGCAAAAAGAAAGCCAATCATGCGCATGAATAACATCAAATTCTTCATTCATAGCAATAATTCTTGCTTGATGTCCATAACGATTCACCTCATCTATTAGGGTAGCTCCGTAAATTGTTTTTTTAGTAACTTGATCTAATTCCTTAATATAACCATTTGAAGTAAGATATGGTTGCAAAACAGAATCAATCGCGCGAAATTGAACTTTTAATTTATTTTCTCCGTTTTCCGCAAAAATAAATTTTACATGATTTGCGTTAAGATTGATTTTTTTAGGCAAAACAAAAATTACTTCTACTTCTTCATTCGCCAATGCGCGAGTCAAACCCAAACACGCAGTACCCAAACCACCACTACTGTGCGGAGGAAATTCCCAACCAAACATTAAAACTCGAGGTACCATTTTATAATTTTTATTTTTATTACAATTACCATTTGATTATACCACCAAACTTGTAAATAAAATAATTTTTGTTTTATTTTTTTGTAATAACTCTTGTGTTCTAGGAAGTTGGTATAAAAAGATGCGCTCCTTTTCTAACTAATGACATTTTGCCGTCTTTCAAACGCAAAATAGTTGAAGGCAAAGTTGTGGTAATCAACCCGCTATCCACATAAAAATCTACTGATTCGCCAAAATATCTACGCGCCTCTTGAATTGTTCGTGCGACAGGTTTTCCTTCTAAGTTAGCGCTTGGTGCCAAAAGAGGTCCTGTTTGTTTTAATAAATTTTGTAGTTGTGGCTGATCTGGAATACGAAACGCGAGAGATTTTTTGCCTTTATGAAGATATTTAAGTTTTTCATCAATACATGGGAAAATAATACTAACAGGACCCGGCCAATATTCTAACAACATTTTTTTAGTTTCTGGTTGAATTTTTACTGAGAATTTTTCTAGTTCGTTTACAGAACTTATCAATATAATACTTGGTTTATTTGATGGTCTTCCACGCGCAGTGTAAAGACAGTCAACTGTCTCAGGAATTAAAGCGCTTCCAACTAGGCCATACAATGTATCAGTTGCAAGAACACCAATACCGCCCTTTTTTAGGACAGAAATAATATCTGCGGAAAACTCATTTTCCCTTTTTGCATGGTGCATTATTCTGGTTTTATTATTGATCCAATGTCAGGGTTGAGCGCATCATCTATTTTATCTGTAGGGATAATTTTAATAGTAAGACCACTTTCTTTTGCAAGCCCCATTGCCGCCAAATCAGCAACATTTAGATTTAACTTTATAGCTTGTGATGCTGTAATTTCTTTGATAAATTTTGCAGAAGTATCTTTTTTGGGATCTGCAGAATAAATACCAGAAACGTCATTCTTTGCCATAATAAGTAAATCAGCATTAATTTCTAGTGCTCGCTGTGCTGCGCATGTGTCAGTTGAGAAATAAGGAAGGCCAATTCCCCCAGCAAAAATTACCACTCTACCTTTTTCCATATGTCGCGCAACCCGTTTGGGAATATATTCTTCGCAAACTTGAGGCATTGCAATGGCTGACGACACACGAACACTAATGTTCGTGCTTTCAAGATAATCTCGTAACACCAATGCGTTTTGAACTGTCGCAAGTATGCCTATATAATCAGCTGTTGTGCGCGCTATACCCAACACACCCGCAAGTTCTTTCCCGCGAAATAAATTACCTCCCCCAATCATTAAAGCTATTTGATGTCCCTCTTTTAAAAGTATTTTTATTTGTTCTGATATGGATGCTAGTATAGATTCAGTATATTTTTCATTATTTTCACTCAAACCTTCTCCTGATATTTTAATAACAAGAATCATATTTTTTAAGTTATTGTGTTTTCTTTTTGATTTTTAATATAAGCAAAAGCAGTATCAATATCATTTGCGCTCCACCCAACGCGGAGCAATTCCGCCCTAATGTCTTGTTCGCTAAAACCCTGATTTTGTGTTTCTTCAATATAATCTGTTATTCTTTTATCAGTTAGTATTTCGTTGTTTGTTGCTTGTTGTATATTTTCTATATCATTTTCTTTTTGTTTGGTACTATCCAATTGAGTGGTATATTTATCTGGCCATAGTTGTGCAAGATTTTCTTGCTCATCTTTTGGGGTCGTATGTTGAGATTGATCTTGTGTGCTTGGATGAATAATCTTATTACTTTCCTCTTTAGTTAAATGAGCGTCGGTCGTTGGTAATTTATTATTATCTAATGATTTGGGAAACGCCTCTGCCAAAGGTTTTCTTCTTGCATTGACCACCTCTACTCCTCGAGTATATTCAGATGACAAAGAAGTGGTACTTTTATGTTTCTTAAAGCTTTTTATTAAAACAACTACGGCAACCAGTAAAGTAAGTAGCAAAAACACAACTAGAATAGCGATAAATCCGTCCAAAAAATCTGATGTTGCAAATTTGTTTTGAATAACACTTAAAAAACCCGATTTCTTTGTTTGGGAGTGTGTTCCCGTTTTTGCTGTTGGATCACAGCCAGGTAACAGTAAGCTGGTCGTAAGATTTTTTGTAAAAGGTGTCTTGTTAGATAAAGCCAATTCAAATTCTTTGTTTGATTCATCACAAAAACCGTTGTTCGCATATTCAGATCCTTTCTTGAAGTGTTTAGCATAAGAGCCGGTAACACTCATAACACCCGCTCTAGCAAGTATAGGTTGTGTGTCGCTGTTTAGAACAACAAACATATTTATTGGTTGACCATAACTTAGCTGCCCCTCAGAAGTCAATATTCCAACAATTTTGCCAAATCCATTAAAAAGAGGACTACCGCTTGTCTCTGCTGTGAATTTTGTTTTTGTGTAAATATTGTTTTGAGTAATCTTACTGGTATCAACAAATGTTTCTTTGATATTGAAAACATACGCCCCTTCATTATTAAAATCATTTAGATTAGTAAAATTAGACAAGGTTGGCATTTCTAATGTATAAAGTTTTTCTCCTGTTGAAAAAGTATTAGTGGTTGTTATCTCAAGAGAAGGAAGATTTTTATTCTCAATTTTTATAATAGCGACATTGTTATTGTCTTTATAAAAATTGTTGTTTACATACAAAATGTTAGCAGGAAAAATGAGTTGCTTGTTTTCTGAAGAAATTTCTTTAGTGTTTTCAGTAATTTGTTCCACTGGATTTAAAATTACTATTTCTTTTTCTAATTCAAAGACACTATTTTTTATAATAAAATCTCGCATTTCTATACCAAACATTTTATCCTTTTCAACATCTCCACTTGCCACATCACCCGCTTTGAGAATATCCTCACGCATATAAGGAGCAATGATTGCGAGTTTGCTTGCCATGTCAGACACAAGGTGGGCATTTGTAAGAATATGTCCATTTGGACTCACAATAACGCCACTGCCTATAATATTTTGGTCTAGATTCTCAACGCGCGTAGTATCTTTATTTTTATCTACAATAATTGTTCGTTTTGAAAAATCAATGATAAATGTTGGTATTCGCGCAGTTCCTTGTATGTGCTGAACCACGCGCACCACTGATGGACTTATAAGATTTTGAAGTTGTGATTCTGTATATAAAATTTGTCCAGATTCTGCCGCGACAGCTAAAGAAGTAATAGTAAACCCCGTTAAATTGCTCCGCACCTGCTTTGCAGGATTTAATAGGGTAAAACTAAGCATTAGCAACATAACTCCAGCCAATACACCAAAAACAATTAATTTTTTTATTTTACCTTTTTGTACACTAAAAAATTGATAAATTTTCATCACCAAAATAATACCATAAAAAACCCCAGTAGAGCAACAAATTTGAATTTATTTTTTCTTTTCTTTATGAAGTGTCTGCGTGCGACACTTTTTGCAAAACTTATTAAGCTCAATTTTTCTTTGAACAAGTTTCTTGTTTTTTCGTGACCAATAATTTACACTTTTACATTTGGTACACGCGAGTTTTATTAGAAAATCTTGTGACATATTTTATATTGCTTTCGCAACTCTTTATCGTTAATCGTTAATTAATATAATTGCTTACAACACTACTAAAAAATAGAAATAAATCAAGGTTGATTACTTCATGGGGACTTCTTGGGAATTTTTGAGAGCTGTAATCTGTTTATAACTCTCAAGCAAAAACACCCTCTGCTTTATTTAATAACTACATCCAAAATTATTACCGGCTTAACAGGTCGGTCTTGTTCTCCAGTCTCAACCGCTCCAATCGCATCTACAATCTCCATTCCAGCAATTACTTTACCAAACACAGGGTGTTTAGACTCTGGTGGAAATTTATCAAAATCAAGATTCACATTATCTACGAGATTTATAAACCATTGGCTACTCCCAGAATTTGGACCAGAATTTGCCATTGATATAGTTCCTCTCATATTAGAAAGTCCTGCCACAAATTCGTCCTGAATCTTAACACCAGATCCGCCCGTTCCCCACTTGGCCACTAAAGCATCATCTTTAGTCCAAGGATCGCCACCTTGTATCATAAAATTTTTAATAACCCGATGAAACTTGGTGTTATCGTAAAAATCTCCGCGCGCAAGTTCTATAAAATTACCTACTGTAATAGGCGCTTTGTCGCCATGCAACAAAAGTTCAATATCACCTTTATTTGTTTTAATAACAACATTAATAGGCCCTGTTGCTTTCATAGACTTTGTACCGTCTTCATTCTCATTAAGAACAATATCCCCACGGTCTACCTCTACCGACTTTGATCCATCTAATTTATTTTTTAATATCATAAAACCTAAAATAATTACTACTACAATCACCGCAAGAATAACAATATGTTTTTGATTTAATTTGTTCATATTAACGAAATATTATACTATAAAATTAAAATAAAAATTAGTCCCCTTTCTTAAAACCCTTAATTATATTTTTAACAGCATCAGTGCCTCGACGAAATCGTGTTCTTTGTTTGGATTGATATGATGTTAAAGATTTTTTTAGCTCCTCTTTAGCGTCATTAATCGCTATATAAAGATCTTCTTTCTCAGACGCTACGCGAAGAATTTTTCCTGATATATGTAAATTTATTTCGGCGCGAAAAATTTTTCCTGAATGATGATGTTTTGTGTTTGTTCCTATTTCAACTTCACATAAGACAGAATCAGCACTAATATCATTTTTAAGTAATTTATCTAAATGCTTCATTTTTTCCTCCACAAAACTAGATAAAGCATCTGTAAGGTCTATATTGGTGGTCGTTATTTTTATTTTCATAATATAATATATTTTTAAACTAACCAATAATACACATACCACAAAGAACTTAATTACCCTAATTTAGATCATATCACAAAGAAAAAAGATTTCAAAAGAAAAAGGAGAATAATTTCAAAAGAAGTGAGAAGAGTAAGGAGCGCGCCAACTTTATCTTTCTGGTAGATTATTGATACTCAGAATTTTACTTGGTGAACGATGTCCACTGATAATACGAATATCATTGTGTTTAACGCTAAAATACTGAGCGAATAATTTCCTCACCCGCTGATTTGCCAAATTCATTTTAGCAGGTTCTTTAACAGATACTTCAAACTGCTCGCTAGAAATTTGCGTAAACTTTTCCTTTTTTGAATTTGGTAAAACTTTAACTTTGATATACATAAACTAAATACTTAGAACTTTTTTACTACAAGATATTTATACCCGCTTTTTATGCTTAAATCAAATAAATTTTTTGCTTTTTCTTGTAATTTTGATATTATACTTGCCGTACAGGAACAGAAATCTAAAAATTGTAATCCTGTAACAATAATTCATTCCGCGGTAGCTCAGTTGGTAGAGCGGTCGGCTGTTAACCGATTGGTCGTAGGTTCGAGTCCTACCCGCGGAGCCA
>JAHIYV010000114.1 GCA_018814635.1 Patescibacteria group bacterium
TGACAAGAAAAATTAGCATCAAGAAGAAGTTGGTCTAATTCATCAAGCGATATAGACACGGGTGATTCAAATTCCATTCTAGAAATACCATTAGAACTGGTTGTGTCATCAATAGATGCTTTTACTACTAAAATAACGGTGTCATCAAGTTTCCGTGTTCTCACAGAATGATTTTTTCCTTCCGTAAGTATTTTTTTAAGACTCTTCTGTTTAGCTGCTGACAAGTGCTTAACAAGAGATTGAGATAATTTTTTTAAATTCCCACCAATAAAATAATGATTGAGTTGAGAATTTTTTGCTTTAAGTTTAGTATTAGGAAAAAATTTTTTAATTTTTTTTCTTAAAACCCCTGCTTTTTCTTTACTACCAAGCAAACTTTTGATTTCTATTTCAAATTGTGACATATATAAAGAGTTAAAATTAATAAAAACTATTTTTTTAAGTATATCAATAAAAACCCACAATTCCAAACCAAAATCTAAACCAAAATTTGTAAAAGTTAAAAGTCAAAACTACAAAGCAAAAAGCAAGTAAGTGAAGGAAGCCGAGCTTCCTTCACTTACAGTTTCTATCACTTTGGCTCGTTGACTCGGGTTTGATCGCGAGGTCATCGCTTAAAGGTCACTTAGTCACTTAGGGGTGAAACCCCTAAGTGAAAACCCCTAAGTTGAAAAAGAGGGGGTAAAATTAATTCGTGTTGAGGTATTTGTGGGGCGGGTTAATACGCCGTCTTTTTACAAATCCTCTACAAGTCACTTAGGGGTGAAACCCCTAAGTGACAATGGCTTATTTTGGCACTTTTAAACGGCTCATTTATGAGCCGTTTATGAGCCGTTTGATTATTTTGTTTTAGGGCACTATCCTATTTTTTTGAAAGAGGTTTTTTTGAGCTACGCATAAGATATTTTTTAGGATTTTCGTCAAGATCCACAAAATCGTCGGCAATTTCTATGAGTTTTGTTGATGAAGATTTTTTGAAAGAAAGTATTTCTACTTGAACGCCTTCGTTTTGTAGATATTCTACAAGAGGAATATAATCACCATCTCCTGATGCTATGACAATCGCGTCAAGTTTGGGAGCAAGACGAATTGCGTCAATCGCAAGGCCAACATCCCAATCTGCTTTTTTTGCTCCACCTAAAAAAATTTGTAAATCTTTAGTTTTTGTTTCAATGCCCATATTTTCAAGCGCTTCAAAAAACCCTTTTTCTTCGCCCGACTCTGTGGTAATCACATAAGCAACCGCGCGCACTAAATGTCTGTTTTCAACAGCGGCTTCAAGTATGCCAGAAAAATTTACTTTGGCATTATATAAATTTTTTGCACTATGATAAAGATTTTGCGCATCAATTAACACCCCAACCCGCTGTTCTTTGTGTTTAATAACGGTCATATTTTTGTTTTAGACCTTTTATAAAAAAGATAGGAAAGATAATTTATCAAAATAAAACTATTTTTTAAGACCAACTTTTTTGGCTACAATTTTATATTTATCCTCGTTTTTTCTTTTCAAATACCGAACCATTTTATGCCTATCAGCAACCATTTGGAGTAACCCTCTTCTAGAGTGTTTATCTTTGCGGTTTTTTTTCAAATGACTAGCTAACTCGTCAATTTTCTTTGTTAAGAGAGCAATCTGCACCTCCGAAGAACCCGTATCTTTTGCATGCCGTTGTATGGTTTTTACTACAGTTTGTTTTTTTCTTTTCGTTAGCATTACGCATATTGTATCATAAAGCTCAAAAAACACAAATTTTTTTACCTTTTTGCCTTGTCCTTTTTGCCTTTGACAACCAAATGGGGGTTGATATACTTGGTATATGAAAATAAAAAATAGGAAAATGAGAATTGTGGGGGTTGTGTTGTTAATTATTCTAATCATTGTGGTGTTGTTTGTACGGGCGCATATTAGAATACAAAATGGCGACTTGGTGAAATGGGAGGGTAAGTGGTATACAAAAGAAGAGATAAAAGATACTTTTCCCCCGCAATATATTGAAGTTCCGGCTAAGAATACTCCGGAGGAAGTGTATGCCACCTTTCGGCAGGCATTGTTAGATAATGATATTGAAACAGCGTTGGGGGAGATTAAGGATAGTGAAAGAGAAAAATATCAAAAAATTTTTAGTGATCCAGAATTATTAAAAAAATATCAAACTATTCCGGAGGTGGGGCAGATAATAAAAGATCATGAATATGGAAATTTTGCATCTTATTATTATAAAGATATAAACGAAGAAGATAGTATTCCGTTTGATATTCAGTTTATGAAAAATGAATATGGTTACTGGCAAATAGAATTTATTTAAAATGATACTTTTCAAAAAAACAACCAAAGTATCTGTTATTATTCTCGGAACATTGTTGTTTACCGTGGTCGTTTTTGGTTATGACCATTTAATAATCCACCCAAAATTATCCAGTGGAGCAATGGCAATTTATAACAATCAAGCTAATAATCAATTAACAAATCAACAACAAGAATGGATTGTTGAAGGTTCAATAGCAGAAGATACAGACCCAAGATATTTAAACCATTATTATGATCCAACAACAGGACAAGGATTAAATGGCGGAATATCAGCAAAACAATGGGCTCAGGTTCAAGGTAGTATTAGCGGTGATTACTCAGAAAAAGCTATTCTTGAAAACTATAAACAAGGAAATTATAAAAGAGCTTATCAAGGAGTAGGACATATTTTACACTTAATCCAAGATATGTCTGTTCCGGCTCATACAAGAAATGATTCTCACGCAATGGGAGATCCTTATGAAAAATGGGTTGAATATAATGGGATCGTTGATTTAAGCAAAGCGAGTTTTGTTCAAGTTAATAATTTAGATAATGCTTTTGATGAATTAGCTAATTATTCTCATTATAATTTTTTTAGTAAGGATACA
>JAHIYV010000115.1 GCA_018814635.1 Patescibacteria group bacterium
TAAAGAAAACACCAAAATACGCAACGAGATAACAAAAGGAATAAAAGAAGAACTTAAAAAACAAGAATAATCATTGTTGGGTGATCATCCCCGCCAAAAAGGTCTTTTTGGTTTGTAGCGAGTAGGTTGTAGTTTGTAGTTTTTACCCCATGGCTAAAAGGTCGTTCCTCGAGGAGGAGTGAAGCGAAGCGAAACGACGGAAGAGGTGCGACCCAGCCCCATTTTTCAAAAGAGGAAAAATAGAGCTGGATAAACCTTGGTTTTACTTATCTTACGTAACTTTTAATAAAATATATCTTTTTTGAAAAATGCTAAATTACAATGAAATTACAAAACGGAAATATATTGCCGTTGATGGAGAACCTTATGAAGTGATAAGCTCGCAAGTTTCAAGAAAACAACAAAACAAACCTGTTAATAAAACAAAAATCAAAAGTCTTATTTCGGGAAAAGTTATTGAAAGATCTTTTCACGCATCGGAAAAAATTCAAGAAGCTGATCTTGAAACACAAGAAATAAAATATCTATATTCAAACAAAGATGAGTTTTGGTTTTGTGACAAAGATAACCCTCAAAATCGCTTCAAATTAGAAAAAAATATTACAGGGTCAGGTATCCGTTTTTTGCCACAAAACAAAATAATATCAGCACTCGTTTACAATGAGGCAATAATAGGACTCACCTTTCCTATTAAAATGGATTTACTCGTTACAGACGCGCCACCAGCTGTTCGCGGTAACACCGCCCAAGGAGGAACAAAACTAATCACCCTTGAAACAGACACTACCATAAACGCTCCATTGTTTATCAATAAAGGTGATATCATCCGCGTAAACACAGAGACAGGAGAATACACTGAAAGAGCAGGGAAAAAATAAAATATCCGTTCTTTTAAAAACAGGACACTCTTTTAGAATCGCATCCTTTCTAGATTTTTAAGCTTTATACTTTTGCTTGTGTTTTGTAAAAAATTGTGTATACTATTTTTATATATGGAAACACTCCTAAATACATTACCTATTATTCAAATCGTTCTTGCTGTGGGTCTTGTGATTGCTATATTATTGCAACAACGCGGGGCTGGGTTGGGTAGCGCTTTTGGTGGTGGAGATGATAGTAGCGCTAATTATGAACGCAGGGGGTTTGAAAGGACATTGTTTAGGGGTACAATAATTATTGCAATTATTTTTGTGCTTTCCATAATAGTATCAATTTTTGTAGACAAACCAATTATTGAAAATACGCCCCCTGTAGATGTTAATGCTACGACAACCACAGCAACTACATCCGATGGAAAAATAAACATCAGCACTTCTACACCCACAAATATGAATACTATAAAGGTGGAGCCAGCTGAAACTGGAACTTCTACGACGGAAAACTAACAACACAGTAAGAATTTTTGTGAATAATTTTGAATTTCTAATTTTGAATTTTGATTGAATTTTTAATTTTCTAAGTTTTTAATGTTTAAAAATTCAAAATTAAAGTATTTAAAATTGATTCAAAATTGGAAATTCAAAATTCAAAATTAAAATACAATATTTAAAAATCCAATCTCTATGATTAGTGGCGTAGTGTAGCTTTTAAGTCATTGTTACAAAATAACATAACCATTTTCATCTCAAATCTGAGCGAAAATTGATAAGTTATTTCTGCTCAGACCCTAAGGCCTCGTAAAGAAATAACCTACCGAACTTCATCCCATTTTCACGCCATATTTATTTACGAGGCCTAAAAGTAATTTTATTGTGAAAAAAATGTATTCATTACTGGCGCTATTTTGCCGAGAAATCAATTTACCCGGTCATAAAATAGCTCATAAAATTAAAAAATCTTTCAGTCGTGTAGAACAAATTATATTTTACATTTTATTTTTTGTTCTTGTTACAAGTACGGTCGTGCTTCTTTTTTGTATAAATCAAGCGTTTCTAGTTAAAGTACCCAAAGAGGGTGGGTTTATTATAGAGGGAGTGGTAGGTGTACCTCAAACAATTAATCCAGTTACTACTAATCCCTTCACTTCTCCCGAAGTAGATAATGGTTTGGTGGCACTTATATATTCTGGATTATTAAAAGCCACACCCACTGGTACATTAATACCTGATTTGGCAAAAGACTATACAATATCCGAAGATGGTTTAGTTTATACTTTTACTCTTAAAGATAATTTATCTTGGCACGACGATGAACCAATTACCAGCGATGATGTTTCTTTTACGATTCAAAAAGCTCAAGATCCTAAAATTGACAGCAAGTATAAAGCAAACTGGGTTGGAACTACCGTCACCACTCCTGATAAAAAAACTGTAATTTTTACATTGAGCGAACCGTATTCTCCTTTTTTGCAAAATACAACTATTGGAATTTTGCCTAAGCATCTTTGGAAAAATGTTTCCTCGGACACCTTTGAACACAATCGCTTAAACACCATACCAATAGGTTCAGGACCATATAAAATATCAAAAATAAAGAAACATGGAGATGATACAATAGAATATTACGATCTGATAGCTTTTGAAAACTACGCTATGGGAAAACCATATATCAAAAAAATACGCGTACAGTTTTTTACAGATGAAAGTGTTTTGTTAGAGGCCTATAAAAAAGGGGGAGTGACAAACACAAACTCGATACCTCCAAAAACAGCAGAGGATCTGGCTAAGGATTATCCATATCAGTTAGCGCGCCTACCAAGAGTATTTGGAGTATTTTTTAATCAAAACGAAGCAAAGATATTTGCAGACAAAACAGTTCGTGAGGCTCTTAATCTTACGGTAAACAAAAAAGAAATTATTGATGAGATTTTTTATGGTTTTGCCACAGAGATTGATGGGCCTATTCCACCAGGTGCGCTTGGTTTTATGGCCCACACAGAAGAAACACCCTTAACCCTAACGACAGACGAGCGACTAGAAGGAGCGAGAAAATTATTAAAAGATAGTGGGTGGTCTCCAAACGAAGAAGGTGTTTTGACCAAAAAAACAACAGATGGTGTTCAAACTCTAAAATTCTCAATCTCCACAACGCAAACATCAGAACTTTTCGCCGTAGCTTATAAATTAAAAGAAAGTTGGGAAAAACTAGGCGCTAAAGTAGATATGAAATTTTTTGAAACAACAAATGATTTAAAAGATCATGCTATTCGCCAAAGAAAATATGATATTTTATTGTTCGGGGAAATAATAGGAAGAGATTCTGATCCTTTTGCCTTTTGGCACTCTTCAGGTCGTCTAGATCCCGGTCTTAATGTAGCTTTATACACAAACATTGCTGTAGACAAAGCATTAGAACTTGCGCGCGCAACTACAAGTACTGAAGCGCGAATAAAACAATATGAAATTGTTCAAAAAGAAATAGCAAAAGACATTCCCGCTGTATTTATTTATTCCCCAAAATTTATTTATTTTACAAGAAATAATATTATGAAACTTTACTTACACACCCTAAATACTCCTTCTGAAAGATTTTTAAATGTTCACGAATGGTTTATAGAAACAGAACAAATATGGAAAATATTCGCGCGCGATAAGGAGATATTATAAAAGAGATTACAAATCATCACTTGGAGGTCGAACCTCCAAGTAAGTCACCAAGCAAAACATTTTATTTACAAATTAAAAATAGTGCAAATTCAAATTAAACTATAGTTATGATTAATCAAAACACACAGAGAAAACAAGACCCAATACACAGAGAAAACTCTACCCGCCGTGATTTTGTTGTCGGGAGAAAAGGAACGCATTCTTCTCAAAGAAAGGATGTCAAACCTATAGCCACACAAAAAACACAAAAACCCCAAAGACAATATCCTTCAATAAAAGAATCTCCGTTCTCGCAAGCAAAAAAAAGAGCAAGACCATTTGTGGCAGGAACAAAGGAAAAAAATAATGAGACAAAAGTCCGGCCTCACATAAAAGTAAAAACTGGGGGGCATAAAATAAAACAAAATAGAAGTACACCTAAACACACGGGCATAAACACAAAAACAAAAGTTATTATTCCTGAGCTTAAAACAGGCTATATTCGCGTTATTCCTATTGGTGGCGTTGAAGAAGTTGGTAAAAATATGACTATCGTTGAAACAACTGATGATATTTTTGTGTTTGATGTTGGTTTACAATTTTCGGGCGACGAGGAAACTCCCGGCGTAGATTACATTATTCCAAACACAACATATTTAGAAGAGCGAAAAAATAAAATACGAGGAATCTTTATTACACACGGACACCTTGATCATATAGGAGGAATACCTTTTATTCTGAATCGCATAGGAAATCCTCCTATTTATACCGCAAACTTGACTTCCCTTTTGATTAAAAAAAGGAATGAAGAATTTCCTGATCTAAAAAATGTTAGCATTACCCCTTTCAATCCGGGAGAAAGAATGAAAATTGGAAAAACATATATTCGTTCTTTTCCTGTGAACCATTCCATTCCAGACGCAATGGGTTTTTCAATAGAAACACCCTTAGGAAATATTATCATAAGTGGTGATTTGCGTCTTGACCACACTGGAGGTATTCCTTCCGAAAAAGAAGAAAAAGTCTATGGTGAACTTTCTACTCACAACAATCTTTTTTTTATATGTGATTCAACTAATGCTGAGCAAACTGGTTATTCAACAGATGAACATACTGTTATTACAAATCTTGAAAAGTTTATCAAAGAAGCAAACAACAGAATGATTATCGGTACTTTCGCATCGCAATTTAGTCGGATGATTAAAATTATTCAACTCGCCGAAAAATATAATAAAAAAGTGGCAACAGAAGGGCGTGGTATTAAAACAAATATTGAAATTGCGGAACGCGCAGAAATGTTTACGCCTAAAGCAGGAACACTTATCACCTCTGAAGCAATGAGTGATTACCCTCCCGACAAGATTATAGTGTTGGCAACTGGCGCACAAGGTGAAGAATTTGCGGCTCTTATGCGCATAGCAACAGATCAACACAAAACAATCAAATTAAACGCGCGAGACACTGTACTTCTTTCTTCTTCTGTAATTCCAGGAAATGAACTTTCTGTACAAAAACTTAAAGACAAATTAACACGACATGGGGTGAGATTAATAAATTATAGAACGACAGATATTCACACATCAGGACATGGTAATATAGAAGAATTACTGTGGATCAATAGAAAAATACATAGTAAATTTTTTATGCCCGGGTACGGTTTTCATTCTATGTTACGAAGTCACAGCGACGCGATAATTCGTTCGGGATTTCCAAAAGAAAATGTTATTATTCCTGATAATGGCAGTATTATAGAATTTACAGATACAAAAGAAATGGTGTTACTTAAAGAAAAAGCGTCTTCTGGTATTGTGGCGGTTGATGGTTTGCGTGTCGGTGATATTCAAGATGCAGTAATGAGAGACAGGAAAACACTCACCAAAGACGGTATTTTTGTAATAGTTGCCACCATTAATTCTAAAACCAGAAAAATTCAAAAATCACCAGATATTATCTCTCGCGGTTTTGTGTACCTTCGTGAATCACAAGCTCTTTTACAACAAGCACGTTATATTACTCAAAAAACTATAGAAAAAAATATTGAACAAACAGGTAAAATTGATTATGATGATATAAAAAATCAGGTTACAGAAAAAATCAAAAAGTTCCTTCTACAACAAACAAACAAACGCCCAATGGTACTACCCGTGATACTAGGTTTTTAAATAGGCTCTTAGAGCTCATACTCTTCTTATGTCATTTTCTAAAAACTAATTTGTTTTTTCTTTGTCGTGTTTTTTGTTATTCCGTTGAAAAACGGAATCCAGGAGTATAATACGATTTTTCTGGATCTCGTGTCAGAGCGCGGGATGACAAGAAGTTCGCGCGGGATGACAAGTAATCTATCGAAGCCGAGCTCCGATAGATCTCCAGAAAATAGAAAATAAACAAAATAAACAAGCGAAGCAAATGAGTGAGGTTCAACCTCACTCATTTACAACCCAAATTTAAACGGCTCATAAATGAGCCGTTTAAAAACCTTAATAATGTCCAAGGAAAGACCTTGCAGGCTGTCTAAAAACTCGGTTTTTTGAAATTTGCGGGGCTAAGATTAGCCAAAAAATTTTCAAAAAAGCGTCAAAATTGGGGTTTTTAGACAGCCTGCTTGGACAGATTGCATATTTGTCATTCCGTTGAAAAACGGAATCCAGGAGTATAATACGATTTTTCTGGATCTCGTGTCAGAGCGCGGGATGACAAGAAGTTCGCATGGGATAGTAAAGTTCGCGCGGGGACAAAATACTATTTTGGTAACAAAACCCAGAATTTATGTAGTAAAGTAGTTTTTAGAAAATAGACCTGTCCCGTAATTAATTTCGTAACGAGATTAATTACGGGACAGGTCTAATGGTATTATTTGTGCTGTATTCTTAAAATAGTTCGAACGCATTTCGCCGCCTGCGGCGGCGACGAGAAGCCCCCAAAAATTCTGTCCTGAACGAAGTTGAAGGATTGAGCGGCTTCGCCGCGATCTTAAAAACTGCCAAAGAACCCGTAAAAAATATCGGCTCGAACCACATTTTGTAAAAGAAAATTTTTTACATTGGTAATTATTAAATTAACATTAAATATGAACAAACCGAAAAAACCATGTTGTGGCAAATGGGAAGAACCAGGAAAAAGGTCTCTCCCCAAAGCCGCCATTCCTATTAAAGAACTTGGCCGAGAGGAAATAAAACAAAAAGTTAAAAGGCGATACGACGAATTTGCCAAAGAAGGTGGTTCAGCCGAAGGTTGTTGTCCTTTGGTAGGGAAAAGTACTGAAAGTTTTGCCTTGGAACACGGGCTCTACAGCCAAGAAGAACTTGCCTTATTGCCTAAGTTAGCTATTAACCTTTCTCGAGGCTGTGGAAATCCTACTGGCTTTGCTAATCTCCAACCAGGGGAAGTAGTTGCTGATTTTGGTTCAGGTGGCGGTATTGATTTAGTTTTGGCAGCTCATAAAGTGGGGCCAACTGGGAAAGTGATTGGGATAGACTTTGCTCCCCATATGATTGAAAGAGCAAAACAAGTAATGGAGGAAGCTGGTTTATCTGATAGAGTCGAGTTTATTCTGCTGGACATAGAAAACCCTCAGGTTCCAAATAGCATTGCTGATGTAGTAATATCTAACTGCGTGATTAACCTCTGCCCTTGTAAGCCCTGTGTCTACAAGCAAATCTTTGAGATTCTAAAGCCTGATGGTCGTCTGGCTATTTCTGATATTGTTACTAGAGGAGATGTTGACCCTAAAGTTCGGGACTACTTTCAGTCAATCTGGACAGGATGTACTGGAGGAGCAATGCCGGAAGATGAGTATTTTAAGATAGTTAGCGAGGTAGGCTTTAGCCAGCTTAAAGTTGTAGCTCGTCATACTCTCGGCCCAAAAGAATTAGATGAAATGGCAAGTTGCCCTGGTAAAAAATTTTCTCCCGTTTTCTCAGAGGAAAAACTAGCTCAAATGCAAGGAAAAATAGTCAGTACCAAGTTTATAGCCGTTAAGCCAAAAGAATAAACAGGATACAATGAGTCTTTAGTTGACGGCTCGCTTGATGGCTAGACTTGCTTTTTTCATGTATATGTGGTAATATCTAATATTACCAAAATTCCTACTGACAGGGCTCAATCCGAACACCCTGTCTTTTTATTTCACTTAAGCGCTATAGCGCTTTTTTTCTTTTTCTATACTTCTCAATGACTTCATAGGGAGTAAAAAAATTAAGGCA
>JAHIYV010000016.1 GCA_018814635.1 Patescibacteria group bacterium
TGTAGTTTGATTGTTGTGGTTATTATTGCTATTATTAAGACCATTACACAACCCGCAAAAAAGAAAGAAACAAGATTATATGAAGAAAAAATTTAATTTTTAACACCCCGAGAGAATAACTTTCAGTGGGGATATCAATTAAAATTGCTTTTTCTTCCCACAAGTTGACAGTAGATAGTGGTGCCTATATAATGCTAGCACAAAAGTAATCCTTTCTTTTTTTAAGATGCATAAAAAAAGTGAAAGGTTGGTTATTTATTAGTTTTTTAAGTTTTATTATTAAATATTATGAGTACAAAAAAAATAAACATTAGTCCTATGGGTGATCGTGTTGTGGTTAAAGTGCTTACAAGCAAAGAAACTGCGACATCTTCGGGTATTATTATTCCGGATACTGCAAGCAAGGAAAAACCAGAGCAAGGAACGGTAGTTGCGGTTGGTTCTGGTCGTGTAACTGACACAGGAACTGTTTTACCAATGAGCGTAAAAGTGGGCGATAAGATTCTTTTTTCAAAATATGGGCCAGACGAAGTTACTATTGACGATGAAGAATATTTTATTTTAAGTGAGAGTAGTATTTTAGCAATTATCACATAATTATTTTTATCCCTGCTGTTGTATATAGGCAAGAACATTAATTATTAACTATTTAACTATCAATAATATTAATCAAAAATTATGGCAAAACAAATTTTAACTGAAGAAAAAGCGCGCAAAGCGTTAAAAGCAGGTATTGATAAGGTTGCGGATGCGGTAAAAATTACTCTTGGTCCACGAGGACGCAATGTGGTTCTTGATAAAGGATACGGCGTGCCACTTGTAACAAATGATGGAGTGTCTATCGCGAAAGAAATAGAGCTTTCCGATAAAATAGAGAATATGGGCGCTGAAATTATTAAAGAGGTTGCGTCAAAAACAAATGAATTGGCCGGTGATGGAACAACAACAGCTGTTGTATTGACCCAAGCAATTATAAAAGAGGGAATGAAAAGTATCTCAATGGGAGCGAATGCGATTGGTGTTCGTATTGGAATTGAAGCTGCCGCCAAAGATGTTGTAGATGAATTACGAAAAATGGCAAAATCTATCAACACTCAAGATGAAATTAAACAAGTAGCATCAATATCCGCGGAATCTGAAAGACTTGGAAACATTATCGCGGAAACCATTAAAAAGGTTGGCAAAGATGGAGTTGTTACCGTAGAGGAATCGCAATCTTTGGGCGTAGAATCAGAGGTTGTTGAAGGACTTGAGTTTGATAAAGGATACATATCACCATATATGGTTACGAACGGAGATAGAATGGAAGCAGATTTTGCGAATGCTCCAATTTTACTCACAGATAAAAAGATTTCGTCCGTCAATGAGATATTACCGCTTCTTGAAAAAATGGCGCAAGCTGGCAAAAAAGAACTTGTAATTATTGCTGACGACGTAGAAGGAGAAGCATTGACAACTTTTGTAATAAATAAATTACGCGGGGCTTTTAATGTTCTCGCTGTAAAAGCGCCCGGATACGGAGATCGTAAAAAGGAAATGCTTCAAGACATTGCTATTACTGTTGGCGGGCAAGTAGTTTCTGCGGATGTTGATATGAAGCTTGAAAAAGTAGAGATGAAAATGTTAGGATTTGCCAATAAAGTAATTGCTACCAAAGATAAAACAATTATTGTTGGCGGAAAGGGAGCAAAAAAAGATATTGACGCGCGAGTAGCGCAATTACGTGCTCAGCTTACTGACACAGAATCTAAATTTGATCGTGAAAAAATTGAAGAACGAATAGCAAAACTTTCTGGAGGTGTCGCAGTTATAAAGGTTGGCGCAGCAACGGAAACCGAAATGAAATATTTGAAACTTAAAATTGAAGATGCTGTTAACGCAACCAAAGCCGCGATTGAAGAAGGGATTGTGTTAGGTGGTGGCGCGGCTCTCGCAAAAGTCGCGAAAAAATTAGAAGACAAATTTAAGAAATCAGAAGAATATAAAAGAGCTCATGAAGACAACAGCGCTGGTGAATTTGTAGTGGGATACACTGTTTTAATCAACGCTCTTGTTTCTCCTTTATATCAAATCGCAGTAAATGCCGGGCAAGAAGGTACTGTGATTGTTAATGAAGTAAAAAATTCAACGGCTAATAAAGGATATGACGCTGCAATCAACAAAGTTGTTGACTTAATGGTTGCCGGAATTATTGACCCTGTAAAAGTTACGCGAAGTTGCGTACAAAACGCGGCGTCCGCCGCGGCAATGCTTCTCACAACAGAAGTTGCTATCTCCGAAGAACCAAAAAAAGAAAATTACACACCAGCAACGCCCCCAATGGGTGGCGGAGGTATGTCAGGAATGGGATTCTAAAAAAACACCCATTACTAAAAAAAGTGTTAGTAAAGCACTTTATGTTACTTGGAGGTTCAACCTCCAAGTGAACCTCCGTGAATTGGATGTTGGAATTCTACCCGAATTATTCAAGGGAGATTTTTAGATTTTTTCATTTAGGTAAAAGGTCGTTCCTTGAGGAGGAGTGAAGCGAAGCGGAACGACGGAAAAGGCGCGACCTTGCAACCTTTCAGAAAAAGGTGAGGGATAAACCTTGGTATTACTTGTTTATGGTTCGTGGCAAAGTCGGGCCTTGCCACGTTTTTCACTTGTTATTGAATTTTAATTTTTTCTGTATAACATAAATGTTATTATAAATAATTATGGATATAATTAAATTAGAGGAAATACTTAAATTTGACTCTTCTTTTAGATTAAAGTAAGCCAAACACGCTATTTTTGTTGATTTAATAGATGATTGGGATCAAGCGACAAATTTTTCAAAACAATTAAGAAGTGAATTAAATGCAAACTGTCCTTTGTCTATTCAAGCTGAAGTTTATCAATCAAAAAAAGATGGTTCCATCAAAGCGTTGTTATCATTGAGCGATAATCTAAAAATAGAAACAGTACTTTTAAGACATCATAATGGACGTAATACGGTTTGTTTATCATCTCAAGTGGGATGTCCAATGGATTGTTCTTTTTGCGCTACGGGTAAAATGTTTTAAGCGCTATTAAAATTTTGAATAATAAAGCATATTTTAATATCGGCGCCAGACACATTTCAATTTCAACTGTCGGTGTTATTGACGGTATTAAAGAATTAGCAAATCAATCATTGCAAATCAATTTAGCAATTTCTTTACATGCGCCAAGTGATAATTTACGTGTTAAAATTATTCCCGCCAATAAGAAATACCCAATAAATAAAATTATTGATGATATTAATTATTATCTTAATAAAACAAACAGACGGATAATGATTGAATATATAATGATAAAAGATTTCAACGATTCAAATGAGAACGCGTGTCAGTTAATTAAATTACTAAAAAAAATTACCCGTCCTCTATATTTTGTAAATTTAATTTTCTATAATTCTGCAACAGAGTTTAAGCCGTCAGACCCAACTCAAATTAAACGTTTTAGGGAAATTTTACTGAATCAAAAAATTGAAACAACTTTGCGATATCGTTTTGGACAAGACATTAAAGCCGCTTGTGGGCAATTAGCAGATGCGTAATAATACACTTTTTTGTACCACTAAACAGACTGAGTTGGGGGAGAAATTAAAAAAAGCAAGTGTTGTAATTATTTCTTGAACTTAGAGAATAACACTTGGACTTTATATTCATTTTGTTATATTATGAACAATTACGGGACAGGTCTAATAGCTTAAATTAAGTAATTTGTTGGTGATTAGTCGTTTTTTATTAGTTTTTTAATTATAAATTTTATATGACTCCTTTAATAATTTTTTTGGTTTTAATTGGTCTAGGGCTAGTTATTGTAGTGTTTTTTTACAATGGTTTCGTGAAGCGAATACAACGATCAGAAGAGGCGTGGGCGGATATTGATGTCCAACTCAAACGACGCTATGATTTGATTCCAAATCTTGTAAATACTGTAAAAGGATATGCGTCACACGAAAGCGCTACTTTTGAGAAAGTTACAGAAGCGCGAGCGGCGGCAATGAACGCGGGAAATATAGCGGAACAAGGCGCTGCGGAAAATATGTTGACTGGCGCGCTTAAATCACTTTTTGCTGTGTCCGAAGCATATCCTGACCTTAAAGCAAATCAAAATTTTTTAGAACTTCAACGAGAACTTTCTGATACTGAAAATAAAATTCAAGCGGCGCGTCGTTTTTACAATGCGAATGTTCAAGATCTTAATACCGCTGTAGCCACTTTTCCAGGAAATCTTGTTGCTAATATGTTTAAATTTAAAGAGAGAGAATATTTTGAACTTGCGGAAAACGCAGAAGAACGAAAAGTGGTTGATGTAAAATTCTAAAAAATATGTTGAACATAAATAACATTTTCAACTTCACTCAGATTTATGACAACACTTTATACTCAACAAGATAAAAATATCCAAAAAACATGGATTTTAATGGCTAGTTTTTTAGTCTTTCTTATTTTGTTGGGCTGGCTTACAAGTCAGTATTTTGGGAATTCTTATATTCTATATTTTTTTGTTGCCTTTAGCTTTCTAATGAATTTTTTTAGCTATTGGTATTCTGATAAAATTGTTCTTAAAATGGCTGGCGCTAAATTAACAAGTCGTGAAGAAAACAAAGAATTATGGAACGCGCTTGAAAACCTTTGTATTACGGCTGGTATTTCCGTGCCTAAACTCTATATTATAGAGGATTTAGCGCCAAACGCGTTTGCTACAGGGCGTGATGAGAAACATGCTGCTGTTGCGGTTACGCGTGGCTTGCTTGATATGTTAGATCGTAATGAACTTGAAGGAGTCTTAGCTCATGAAATTTCTCACATCAGAAATAGAGATATTTTACTTATGACAATTGTAGTGGTCCTAGTAGGTTTTGTTACGCTCTTGTCTGATTTTTTTATAAGACACACTTTTTTTGGGGGCAGGGGAGACAATGATAGAGATGGCGGACTACAACTTATCTTTTTAATCGCGGGCATCGTTTTATCAATACTTGCTCCGATTATTGCTATGGTGGTTCAGTTGGCAATTTCCAGAAAACGAGAATTTCTTGCCGACGCATCTGGTGCTCTTTTGACACGATACCCAGAAGGGTTAGCAAGCGCTTTGCAAAAAATATCAGGTTATTCTGGGAAATTAAAAAGAGCGAACCACGCAACAGCCCATCTTTATATCTCCGATCCTTTTTGTAAAAGTAAATCAGGTTTATTTAGCAGTTTCCATAAATTGTTTAGAACCCACCCTCCGGTTGAGGAGAGAGTTGCTTCACTTATGAGCAGAGCAAAAGTTATTTAAGGATATGCAACAATTATTAATTGCTACAAACAACCAAGGGAAACTTAAAGAATTTAGAGACCACTTGAGAGAGTTTTATCTTTTGGGTCTGTGTAATTTTGATAAAGAAATTGAAGAACCGATAGAAAATGGAGTCTCCTTTGCTGAAAATTCATTGATTAAAGCGAAATATTATGCTCACGCAACAAGTTGCTTAACCATTGCCGATGATAGCGGATTGTGTGTGAACGCGCTTGACGGCAGACCGGGCATTTTTTCAAGTCGGTACGCCAATGGAGATTATAAACAAGCTTTTCAAAAACTTAATAAAGAACTTGAGGGTAAAGAAGATAGATCGGCTTATTTCCAAGTAGTACTTACTTTATACAACCCCCAAAATGATATATACAAACAATTTAATGGTAGGTGTGATGGTAAAATACTATATCAATCTTGCGGAACAGGCGGTCTTGGATATGACCCTTTATTTTCTCCCCACGGTTTAGATATGTCATTCGGAGAATGTTCTTTAGAAGAAAAGAATAAATATGATCATCGCAAAAAAGCCACAGATAAACTTGTTAAATACCTAGGAGAAATTATGTAAACTAGTATTTAGATTGTTAAGATAATCAGTGTATAGTACTATTGTTTTTGTTGCGCTGTGTTTAATCTTGGAGGGTTCGCATAGTGGTCTAGTGCGCCCGCTTGGAAAGCGGGTAAGGTGTTAAAGCCTTCACGAGTTCGAATCTCGTACCCTCCGCCATAACGAATTTGAGGAATGTTCCGCCTCGCCCTCGCCTTCCGCTCGGACTTCGGCGAGCAAAACAGAAAAATTTTCTCTACATTTTTTTAATCGCGCGCCCCCAAAATTTTTTTCAATTAAGGAAAAGAAAATTTTTCTGTTTTGTCTTCCTCTTGCGAGAGGAATTGCGGAAACGCTCCCACCCCATTGTCCGCCTTCGGCGGACTGGCAAGCGAGCAAAAATTCATTTTCCCCACACCCCTTTTTCTTTTTGCCCGCTTGCTTATTCACTTTCTGATTTAGAGTTTTATTGCTTCTGATTTTTCTCGTTTTAACGTATCGGCATATCTGAAGTTGCGAAGCAATTTGGGTGGAGGCTTTTGTATAAAAGCCGTAACCAGATATGCCGTGTTAGCTGATGTATTCCTTTTCTTTTTCCCGACAGCAGTCGGGATGGTTTTAAAAAATTTTAA
>JAHIYV010000002.1 GCA_018814635.1 Patescibacteria group bacterium
TCGTACATTTTTCATAATAATGTTCATATACCATTATTATGAAAAGTGCTTTGTATAACGCAACCCTTTTTTCATTTCAGGGGACATTAGCGTCAAAACGGGATACCGTTTCAGGGGACATTAGGGATTAGACAAGACTGTATGGGCAAAAATTAGCAACCTCAAGGATATTAAATGTTCCGGTAACTGGATGTGGGCGGCAAAACTTCCTGGTGAAGCCGCAAAGATGTATAAAGTAGCAACAGCTACACGGGAAATGATGATTCAATTAGGTATTGCGATTGATGGTGGTAAAGATAGCCTTTCTATGGCAACAAAAGTTGGTGGTCAAATTGTAAAATCTCCCGGTGAATTAACTATTTCCGCCTATGCTCCTGTTCCAAATATAAATAAAATTATAACCCCCGATATTAAAGATGCTGGAAAAAGCAATTTGTGGATTATTGATTTAGGAAATAATAAAAATAGAATGGGTGGGTCGGCTTTAGCTCAAACTTTGAAACAAGTTGGAAATGAATCACCTGATATAGAAAATTATATATTAAAAAAAGCGTTCAATGCTGTTCAAGAAATGATTGATAAAAAAATTATTTTATCTGGACACGATCGTTCCGATGGAGGTCTTATTACGACCTTGCTTGAAATGGCTTTTGCTGGAAATGTTGGTTTAGAAATAAATCAGAAAAATCTAAAAATTGATCCTATAAACTATTATTTTAATGAGGAACTGGGATTAATTGTGGAAGTTAATACACAAAATGATAAGAAATTTCTAAATATAATTAAAAAACACAAACTACTTGAAATTACTTCAAAATTGGGCAAAACTACAAAAAAGCAAATTATAAAAATTAAAAATAATAGGAAAGTTTTACTTCAAGAAGATATGAGGGATTTGAGAGCCCTTTGGGAAAAAACAAGTTTTGAACTTAAAAAATTACAAACAAATACAGATATGGCAAAAGAGGAAAAGAAAAATATATACGCCCAAAAAGAACCTAAATATCATTTAACATTCTCCCCTACTCCAACCACACAAAAAATATTACAAAAAGAAAATAAACCTAAAATAGCGATTTTGCGTGAAGAAGGCAGTAATGGAGACAGAGAAATGGCAAGCGCGTTTTATCAAGCTGGTTTTGAAGTGTGGGATGTAACGATGAAAGATTTGTTACAAGAAAAGATTAGTCTGGATAATTTCAGGGGAATTGCTTTTGTAGGAGGTTTTTCCTATGCCGATGTTTTAGGTTCAGCAAAAGGCTGGGCTAGTACAATTAAATTTAACAAAAAATTAAAAATAATGTTTGATAATTTTTATAAGCGTCAAGATACTTTTTCCTTGGGAGTCTGTAATGGTTGTCAGCTTATGGCGCATCTTGGCTGGATACCGTGGCAAAAACTTAATGATAAAGAACAACCAAAATTTATAAAAAATAAATCAGAAAAATTTGAGTCGCGTTGGACTACAGTAAAAATTATGCTAAGTCCATCAATAATGCTTCGTGGAATGGAAAATTCTGTTTTAGGCGCTTGGGTGGCTCATGGCGAAGGGAATCTTTCTTTTCCTAATAATAATATATTAAAAAGGGTGAAAGAAAAAAAATTAGCGCCCTTGGTATATATAGATGACAATGGAAAAACAACAGAAAAATATCCTTTCAATCCAAATGGCTCAATCAAAGGCATATCTGGTCTTTGTTCTCTCGACGGAAGACATTTAGCAATAATGCCCCACCCAGAAAGAACATTTCTAAAATGGCAATGGCCATGGATGCCAAAAGATTGGCAAAAAAATCTAAAAACCTCTCCTTGGCTCCAAATGTTCCAAAACGCCCAAAAGTGGTGCGAAGAAAACCAATAATGAAAAATTGTCGTTTTGTTTTGGTCTTTTTGTTGTAATTGTTAAATTTTTTTTCATTTGCTTGACAAATAATTTTACAAAGAATATGATCGGGTTATGAATATGCTTGGTAATTTTATTTTAGAACAAAGAAAAAAGCGCAATTTGACGCAGGAATTTTTGGCATCAAAGATTGGTGTTTCTCGCCCCACTTATGTTCAGATAGAACAAGACAAACACGACTTAACCCTTTCCAAAGCAAAAAAACTGGCAGATGTTTTTGGTATTGATTTTAATGATTTTATTACAGGTAAGATTCACCCTACAACAACGAAAATCCAGAATATTGTAAAAAAAATAAAAGAAGAAAAACAAGAAATAAGAATAAGTGTTCCTCAAAAAAATCTTGAAAAGTTTAGGGAGGTTTTACTTTATGTTTTATCAAAAGTTGGCAGTAAGCCAAATGTTGGCGAGGCAGTTATTTATAAACTGCTTTATTTTATTGATTTTGATTTTTACGAAAAATTTGAGGAACAGCTTGTCGGTGCAACATATATTAAAAACCACTATGGACCTACACCCGTTGAATTTAAGACAGTCGTTGACAACATGATTAAAAATGGCGAGGTTATAAGAGTAGAAGAAAAATATTTTAATTATCCGCAACGAAAATATTTGCCTATTCGCGAGTCGGATTTAACAAAATTAAAAGACGCGCGCGAATTGCATCATATTGATGAGGTAATAGCAAGACTAGGCGCTAAAAACGCCACGGAATTAAGTGAATATTCTCATGAAGACACCCCTTGGCTTGTTGCAAAAGAAAATCAGCCACTTGATTACGAAGCTGTATTCTACCGCACCCCTAAAACTTCCGTGAGAAACTATGACGAGTAAAATTACCTATGGCGAAACGCCAGACTTTCAAAAAGATTTCAAAAAATTACTTAAAAAATTTAAATCACTTAAAGATGATTGGGAGTTGATGAAAATTGCGACGATTGAGCTTTTTCATATTCAAAAAGTAAATAATTCAAGCATTTTTCCTATTCAAGGTTTTTGCGCAGAAAAAATACAGATTTGTAAAATTAAAAAATTTGCCTGTAGATCCTTAAAAGGACGAGGTTCAAAAAGTGGAATTAGGGTAATTTATGCTTTTCATTGTAAAAGTTGTAAAGTTGATTTTATTGAGATATATTTTAAAAGTGAGAAAGAAAATGAGAATCGTAAAAGAATTAAAGAGTATCTGAGGGTCTAAAGGTCTCCTAAGAAACTGGAAAAAAATTATAAAAACACAAAAAATATGAAAATTCTTGCTATTGAAACAAGCTGTGATGAAACAGCGATTAGTATTATAAAGACTTATGAGAAATCTAATTCTTCAACTCCAAAATTTATTATTTTGAGTAATCAACTTTTTTCACAAGCAAAAATACATGCTCAGTATGGTGGAGTTTTTCCGATGGTTGCTAAGCGCGAACATTGTAAGATTATTATGCCTCTTTTGAAGCTTGCGTTGACAGAAGCAAAAATGTTTACCAAACGAAAAAAACCAATTACTCTTGGCGCGGATGAAAAAATGTACAAAAAAATATTTAAAAAAGAACCAGAATTGTTTGAACAATTTTCTGCATTGATAAAAAATACCAAAAAACCCAAAATTGATGCTATCGCTGTTACAAAAGGTCCTGGATTAGAACCAGCATTGTGGGTAGGAATCAATTTTGCCAAAGCTCTTTCATTAGTGTGGAATATTCCACTTCTTCCAATAAATCATATGGAGGGACATATCGTCGCTTCGCTCCTAAAATCAAAAGACAAAAGCATGTCCTACGCGAAGGCGTGGGATCAAAATGTAAAATGTAAAACAATAAAATTTCCAGCAGTTGCTTTGTTAATTTCTGGCGGACACACGGAATTAGTATTAATCAAAAACTGGTTCGCATATAAAATTCTTGGCAAAACACGCGATGACGCAGTTGGCGAAGCTTATGATAAAGTGGCGCGAATGCTTGGTTTGCCTTATCCTGGCGGACCACAAATCTCTAGACTAGCAGAAACAATTCCTGATAAATCTTCAAGGTTTCCCCTTCCCCGCCCTATGTTTAACTCGGACAATTTTGACTTTTCATTTTCTGGATTAAAAACAGCCGTTTTATACACAATCAAAAAAATACCTCGTCTTACTCCCAAAATGAAAGCTGAAATCGCAAACGAATTTGAAAATGCTATCGTGGAAGTTTTGCTTAAAAAAACATTACTCGCGACGCAAAAACATAAAGCGCGAACTATAATTTTAGGGGGTGGAGTATCAGCCAATAAACGCCTTCGGAAATATTTTCAAAATATGGCAAAAGAAAATAATATAGAATTATTGTTACCAAACCCCGCGCTTTCAACCGATAACGCTCTTATGATTGCTATCGCCGCGTATTGTAGAGTAATAAAACCAAACAAAAAAACTGAATTAACTACAACAAAACAAAAAACCTCTTTATCCGCGCATGGCACGCTTACACTTGAAAGGTTGTTGAATTAATTAATATAATAGTTAGGACCTATAGATAAAACACTATGACCCCGCACTCTTGCTTATTTTTATTCCAAGAAAAGAATAATAAAATTTTGTGTTATTCAAGTACTCAATAAAGTCGTCTGTTGTCTTATTGATATCCATAATAGATTTATTGTGGCTAATTTTACTCCGTCCGTGTTTCCAGACATGCTCCTGAGGATTCTCTTCTGGAGCAGCTCTGGGGAAATCAATGGTTTCA